>DASTLM010000427.1:0-10393 GCA_035714945.1 Dehalococcoidia bacterium
GGATTGGCGAAGGCACGGACTACCAGCAGAAAGGCGTCGGCGGCCTGAAGCACATTGCGGTGGCGACCGGTGATTCCCTGGGACTTGCCATCGTGGGCTGCGCCGGGAATGTCCCAGTACTTTATCTCAGCGGGGGTGACCTTCCTGGGATTGAATATCCCGGCCATAACGCCCAGCCGGGGGTCGGGCACTTTGACCACGCCGATGTGCATCTCAGACACGCTTCCGGTTGACCCGGTGGTCTGGGCGTTGCCTTGAGTCAGGGCGTTAAAAACGGTGGTCTTGCCGCTCTGGGCGAGACCGATGATTGCGATATCCATGGGTCTATTATACTCCGGCGACCCTAGTCGGCCGCCAGTACCACCGTACCGGTTGAAGACAGTGAACCGCCGGTACCGTTTACTATGGCCAGCCGGGCGGGCTGACTGGGGGCGGCCCGGCGCATTACCTGCCGCGCTCCACATTCGCCCCGTAACTGACGCACCGCTTCCACCAGCAGGAAGCTGCCATACATGCCGGGGTGGGTGTAGGACAGGCCGCCGCCGTTGGTATTCAGCGCAAAGTCGCCACCCGGGGCGGTGCGCTGGTTGGCCACAAAGTCGGGGGCTTCGCCCGGTTTGCAGAAGCCCAGTCCTTCCAGGGTCAGCATCACAGTGTAGGTAAACGAGTCGTAAATCATGGTCAGGTCAAGGTCGTCGTGCTTGATCCCGGCCCTGGCCAGCGCTTTGGGGCCGGACTCGCGGGCGATCAGCGAGGTGAAGCTGGGCATCATGCTGATGATGTTGTGGTCGTGGCTTTCGGCCGCCCCCAGCAGCCACACCGGCGTTTTGCGACAACTGGCTGCTTTCTCGGCAGTGGTTACGATGATGGCGGCTCCCGAGTCGGTGACCAGACAACAATCGAAGAGGTGGAAGGGCCAGGACACCCAGCGCGAGTCATGGTACTGGTCAAAGGACATGGGAGTATCGTGCATCGCGGCCTTGGGGTTCAGGTTCGCCCACTTGCGGGTCGAGACGGCGATTTCCGCCATGCCCTGGCGGGTCCTTGCTTCACCGTATTCGTGCATGTACCTGGTGCAGGCCATGGAGTAGTTGATGGGCTGGCCCACCAGCCCGTAGGGGGCCTCATACTGGGCCACCGGCAGGTTGGGGTCCAGCGGCACTCTGGCTCGCGTCGAACGTCCGGCTTGTCCGTGGGTAATTAACACCGTGTCGCAATAGCCGGCGCGGATGGCGGCGGCGGCGTGGGCCACATGAATCACGAAGGATGAGCCCCCCACTGAAGTGTTGTCGGTGAAACCTGGTTGGATGCCCATGTATTCGGCGGTGGCCAGCGTCGAAAATCCAGCAGTGAGCAACCCGTTGATGTCACTCCTGGCGAGACCGGCGTCTTCCAACGCGTTGAAGGCGGCTTCGGCGTGATGCTGCAAGGACGATTTGTTCGGTACCGTGCCCATCACGTCGGATTCGGCCACCCCGACGATGGCGATATCTCGCTGTCTGGAAGTGCTGGTTGACATCTTCTATGCCTCCGCTCAAATCAGCTTTTTTGCCGGTCAACAACCGGCCCTTGATTGCTCTCGCCTGGCTGGGTGGTGAGGCCGGTGCGGCCGGACCTGCCTGATATTACAACAATCCATTAGATACGACAACGCCGGCGGCAGCGCTGCCGGCCCAGTCGGCCGTGCTGCGTCACTTCTGGGCAACCAGCGACTAACAGCACCATGAATATCATGGCAGGACCGAATGAGCCCCGACACCGGCCTGGCGTATAGACGGGGAAAATATACGCCGATTTCCCGCAGAAATGGGATAAGGCGGCCGCTGGTGAGGTTACATTAGCGCGGAGTTATTGTTAATATGAATAAGATGCATCGGTTAAAACTCTCGTTAGCGGTTAGTAATTCCGTAAACTGCGCTCAGAGGTGAGCAATGCCCCGGAACTTCTGGATGGTTGTCTGTAACGAGGACAACTATAAAATTACAAAAAATCTGGATTTCACGGTACAAGGTCTGAAGTCCGAGTACCGCCGCAAAGTGCAGCGGGTGGAGCCAGGCGACCGGCTGCTCTATTATGTGACCGGCATCCGGTGCTTCACCGCGACCGCCACGCTGACTTCAACCTATCGGGAAGACCCGACCCCGGTCTGGCAAGACGAGGGAAGCGCCAGTTGGCTGTACCGTATCGACATTCAACCGGGGGTCGTGCTGGAAGAGGTTCAATTCATCCAGGCTGGACTGTTGGCCCACCGGCTGGACTATATCCGCCGCTGGCCACCGGAGAACTGGTATATGGCCTTCCAGGGGAACTTGCACTTGTTGCCGAAGAACGATTTTTTCATCATCGAAGAGGAGATGAAGAAGCTCAAGTTTGGCCCGGGCTACGTTCCGCCTCAGGAACCGCTTCAAGAGAAGGCGAAGTCCCGGTCCCGCCGGAATCGCGGCGGTGGCGGCCCCAACCGGAACGGCCAGAAAGCGGCGGCGAACAGCGGCGGCGGTAAAAGGCCGGTGGCCCAACCGGCTAATTAGATTGCTGGCTAGCTGCGTCCAACTGGGATAACGCCCCAACCAGTTCCGCGATGACTGGTGGGTCCGATTCGCTGGCCCTTGCCCGCTGGAGGATTGATTTAGCCTGCGGTCCGCCAATCCGGCCCAGCGCCCAGGCGGCGTGGCATCGCACCAGTGGTCCCTCTTCGGCCAGGGCGTGGTCCAGCGCGGGGATGGCCGCCGGGTCTTTCAGGTTGCCCAGGGCCACGCAGGCGTTGCGCTGCAGGCCCACCCGCCGGGCCCTCATAATTGGCGTCCCCTGGAACCTTTGCCGGAACTGCTCTTCGGACATCGCCAGCAGTTCAATCAGATCAATTAGCGCCAGCCCCTTCCGCTGGAAGCTGGTCTCGTTATTGGGCGCCGCTTTGCGGTTCACCGGGCAAACTTCCTGACAGATGTCACAACCAAATACCCAGTCCAGCATCTTGGGTCGTAATTCGATGGGTATCGGCCCCCGATTTTCGATGGTCAGGTGGGAAATGCAGCGGGTGTTGTCAATCACGTAAGGCGCAATGATGGCCCCCGTGGGACAGGCATTGATGCACCGCACGCAGTTTCCGCAGGTCCTGGTCAATGGAGGGTCGGGTTCCAGTTCCAGGTCGGTGATGATCTGGCCCAGAAACACCCAGGAGCCCAGTTGGGGGGTCAGCACGTTGGTGTTCTTGCCGAACCAGCCCAGCCCTGCCCGGTTGGCGGCAGCCCGGTCCAACATCGGGCCATCATCCACGTACCAGCGCCCGGTTACAACGGTGCCCAACCGCTGGGCAAGGCCGGTCACATACTCCCGCATCCGTTGCTTCATCACTTTGTGGTAGTCGCGACCCCTGGCGTAGCGGGCGACTTTACCTCTGGGCCAGGGGCTGTCCGGTTCGGAGGCTTCTTCCTGGAAGTAGTTGAGGCCAAGGCAGATGATGGAACGGGCCTGGGGGAGCAGTTCCTGGGGCCTGGTGCCTTTCTTGACCCGGTCCGCGGTGTACCAGGGGAGGCCATCCATCAGTCCGGACTTGATTCGGTCCAGCGCCACCGCCCGATCACCGGCGAATTCCTCGGCCGAGGTCACCCGCACCAGATCAAAGCCCAGTTCTCTGGCGTATTGCTGGGCGATACTCTTGATGTCAGACCCGGGACTGGCTGAATACCGGGCCCCGGATGCCAATGGGCGGTTGGCCGGTGGGAAATCTGCCAAAGTAGTCCTCAAAGGTTCTCCATTTGATATCTGCCCTGATAGGCCTGCTCGACCGGCCTTCCCAGCCGCCAGAACACCAGCTGCATTAGCCGGGCGCCCTGCTGTACCCGGTAGCCCCCCGGGTGGTGCACCACCAGCAATGCCTGTGACCGACCCTGGTACCCGGCGTCCCACACTGCGGTATGGATGCTGACTCCGCTGCGCAGCAGGCTGGAACGGGGCCGACCCAGGGCCATTATGTCCGGAGGAAGGGCGACGACTTCATTCAAGGTTATCAGGTATGAGCCTGGGGCCAGTTGGAGCCATCCGTCCTGGTCAAAGGGCAACCGGCGAGTAGTCGAGACCTCCCGCTGTTCCGGATTTTGCCCCATACTGCCCGGCGTAAGCAATTCGCTGACTTCCCGCAGGGTCAGATCGAAGCCGTTGGGCTGAAGTTGGTCCGTCAGGGACAGGAACTCGCCGATCAAAGGGGGTGTCCCCTCGATCAGTTGAGCCACGGACGTCCGACCTAAAACCTCTCCGCTCATAACCCCCCACCGCGAAATCAAAGGCCCGGAGGGTATTGTACATCTTATCGCTCCGGGCTGATTTTCTGGGTTTGACCAATAGATTGGCTAGTCGTGCATGAAGTCTTTGATGTCCGAGGGCAGGGGCACAAACTTGGGAATCTCGCTGACCAGAGCCTGGGTGGTCAATATCATACCGGCTACGCTGCCCGCGTTTTGCAGGGCGGATCTGGTTACCTTGGCCGGGTCGATGATTCCGCGCTGGATCAGGTGGGCGTACTCGCCCTGGTCGGCGTCAAATCCCCAGTCTCCCTCGCCCTGGCGCACGTGCTCCAGGACCACCTGCCCGGGGTGCCCCGCGTTTTCGGAGATGAGAATCAGAGGCGCGCTGAGGGAATTTCTGACGATGCGGACGCCGAGCACTTCGTCGCCGCTCAGCTGTTTCTCCAGATCCAGCAGGACGTGCTCAGCCCGGATCAGCGCCACTCCGCCGCCGGGGACGATACCCTCTTCTACCGCTGCTCTGGTGGCGGCCAAGGCGTCTTCAGTTCGGGATTTGCGCTCGTTGAGTTCCGGTTCAGTTGCGGCTCCTACTTTGATCACCGCGACTCCGCCAGCCATCGCCGCCAACCGCTCCTGCAGCTTCTCCCGGTCGTAGTCGGAGGTGGTATTCTCGATCTGGACCCGGAGCTGGGCGATTCTGCCGTGAATGGCTTCTTCCGAACCACCCCCTTCGACCAGGGTGGATTCGTCCTTCAGCGCAATCAGCCGGCGGGCCGAACCCAGCTGGGCCAGTTCAACCGAGTCAAGGCTCAGGCCGGTATCGCTGCTAATTACGGTACCGCCGGTCATAATGGCCATATCCTCCAGGAGAGCCTTGCGGCGGTCGCCAAAACCGGGGGCTTTGATGGCTATGCACCCAACGGTGCCCCGCAATTTGTTCACGACCAGGGTGGCGAGGGCCTCTCCGTCAACGTCCTCAGCGATGACCACCAGTGGGCGGCGGCCACCCGCGATCACCTTTTCCAGCGTCGGGACAATGTCCTTGGTGGTGCTGACTTTTCGGTCGGTAATCAGGAAATGGGGATGTTCCAGCACCACCTCCATTCGCTGAGCGTCGGTGACGAAGTGGGGTGACAGATAACCCCGGTCCAAGCGCATGCCTTCAACGACTTCTAGCTCGTCGTTCATGCTCTTGGACTCTTCAACGGTGATCACGCCCTCACGTCCCACCTGGTCCATGGCGTCGGCGATTAACTCGGCGATGGTTTCTTCATGGGCCGAAAGCGCGGCTACTCTGGCGACCTGTTCCCGGTTCTCCACCGGTACCGACATCCGGCCGATTTCCTCGACAACGGCGGCGACCGCCTTGTTGATCCCATTTCTAAGGGTCATACCGCTTGCGCCCGCCGCGACGTTTTTGAATCCATCGCCAACGATGGACCTGGCCAGCACCACCGAGGTGGTGGTGCCGTCACCGACCACGTCGTTGGTCTTGGAGGCGGCCTCTTTAACCAGTTGCGCCCCCATGTTTTCGTAGGGGTCGGCCAACTGCATTTCTTTGGCTATGGTTACTCCGTCGCTGCATACTACCGGCAGCGCCCAGGTCCGGGCCAGCAAGACGTTGCGCCCACTGGGGCCCAGGGTCAGCCCCACCACTTTAGCCAACTCGTTGACACCGCGCATCAGGCTGGACCGGGCTTCTTCGTCAAAAGCCAACTGCTTATCGGGCATACTAGTCTCCTTGTTCTAAGTTATTGTTCTATAGTTATTAGTTATTGTTGTATCGTCAATCTATCGTTGGCCTAGCGATGGTGTATTGCTCGAGTATTTGCTTATTTGCGTAAAGAATTGCGACTTATAAATATGCGATAGCAGCACCCGATTGTCAACCATAATTTTTCTGGTGGCCGGCTTAAATTTGCTCCGGCAAAGTAATCGGCGGGCCCCACAATTTGACCTCGTCCCTTCCTTCAGCCAGCTCTAACAAACGCACTAGGGAGATATTAAGGCTGGGGACAACCGCCTGCGGGGCAATTTCGGACAACGGCACCAGCACGAAGGCGCGTTCGGTCATACGTGGGTGGGGAATCTGAAGGTCCGGACGGCACAAATGGATGGTGTCGTTTCCGTAAAGCAGGATGTCAATATCGATGAGGCGGGGGCCATACCGGAAGTTTTCCTCGCGTCCCAGGTCCCCCTCGACCCCCTTGGCCAGCTCCAGCAATTCCGCCGGGGACAGCCTCGTGCAGACTTCAACCGCGCAGTTCAAGAAGCTTGGCTGGTCGATGTAACCCCAGGGGGCGGTCTCATAGATCGAAGAGGACCGGACGACTTGAACCGCCGGTGAAATAGCCAACGCCTGCAGGGCCCGGGACAGGTTTTGCTCACGACTGCCCAGGTTAGTGCCCAGGCCCAGGTAGGCGGTTACTGGCTCCAACTCCGGGGCCTCCAACCCCGAACAATGGCGTCGGTCATGCGGCAGACCCGCACCATCGCTTTAACGTCGTGGACCCGGACAATGTCGGCTCCGCCAGCTATCGATAATGCCACCGTGGCGGCGGTGCCCTCGCTACGTTCCTCCACCGGCAAGTCCAGCACCAGGCCAATAGTCGACTTGCGGGAGGTGCCCAGCAGCAGTGGATACTCCAGGTCCTTGAACTCGGACAGTCGGTGGAGCACCTCCAGGTTGTGGGCGGGAGTTTTGCCGAATCCGAAGCCCGGATCGAGGATGATGTTCTCCCGGCGGACGCCGGCCTGGAGAGCTTGTTGCGCGCTGTGCCTCAGGCTGGCAATAATATCGGGCAGCAGGTCCTGGTATTGGCGAGTCTTCTGGTTATGCATCAGAATTAATGGCGCGCCGGACTCCGCGGCCACCTCCGCTAAAATGGGGTCGGCCTTCAGCCCCCAGATGTCATTGATGATTGTCGCCCCGGCTGCCAGGGCCTGGCGGGCGACCGGAGACTTGCAGGTGTCCACGCTGATGGGGAGTCTGACCCGGGCGGCGATGGCCTCAAGGGCCGGAATCAGTCGCCCCAGTTCTTCTTCGGCGGAGACCGGCTCGTGCTCGGGCCGGGTCGATTCAGCCCCTACGTCCAGGAAGTCGGCTCCCTGATCCTGGAAGCGCAACGCCTGTTCCACAATGGCCGGAACATTCCGGCCAAGACCGTCTCCGGAGAAGGAGTCCGGGGTCACGTTGATGATGCCCATCACATAGGTGCGCTGACCCCAGATGAGGGGTTCGCCGTTGGCGACAATCAGATTGGAGAGGGAAGTTTTGGTTGGGGACATGTCAAGTTGGTTAAAATGCCAGGATCAGGATGGTTTTCCCATTCTACACCCGACACCTGCACCTTGCACCGACAAAGCGGCCTCTGCTAGCATAGGCCTGCTGACCGGAAATCTGGACCGGAGTCCAACAACCGGAGTCCAACAACCGGAGTCCAACAATGGAAAGGGCAGTGTGACAGCAGAAAAGCGACTGATCGACGGGAAGGTGGAGACTCTACAGCGGATGCGCCAGCAAGCCCACCAGGGCGGCGGCCAGCAGCGCATCGACCAGCAGCACGGCCGGGGCAAACTGACCGCCCGGGAACGGCTGTCCAGGCTGATGGACGAGGGCGCCTTTCAAGAGATAGATTCCTTCGTGACCCACCGGAGCACCGACTTCGGCCTGGCCGAGCGCAAGTTTTTGGGCGATGCGGTGGTCACCGGCTACGGGACCGTTGATGGACGCCAGGTTTTCGCCTTTGCCCAGGACTTCACCGTGTTTGGCGGTTCGCTTTCCGAGGTGGTGGGGGTGAAAATCAGCAAAGTCATGGACCTGGCCGGTAAGACCGGTTGCCCGATCATCGGCTTGAACGACTCCGGCGGGGCGCGGATTCAGGAAGGCGCGTCGAGCCTGGCTGCCTACGGCGATATATTCCTGCGCAATACCCGTTATTCCGGGGTGATCCCCCAGATATCCGTGATTATGGGGCCATCGGCGGGCGGCGCGGTCTACTCTCCGGCCATCACCGATTTCATTTTCATGGTCAAAGGCACCGGCCAGATGTACATCACCGGCCCCGATGTGGTCAAGGCAGTCACCGGCGCTGAGGTGACCCACGAGGAGCTGGGCGGTGCGGCCCCTCACGCTACCCGCAGTGGAGTGGCCCAGTTTGTCTACGATACCGAGGAGGAATGTCTGGAGGAGGTACGCCGTCTGCTCAGCTTCCTGCCCGCCAACAACCTGGAAGACTCGCCAGCCTACGCCAGCGACGACCCGGCAGGCCGCTCCGACCCGGAGCTGCGTTATCTGGTGCCCGACGAATCCAACCGCCCCTATGACATCCGCGAGTTGATTAACCGGATCGTGGACGAAGCAGACTTCATGGAAGTCCACCAGAGTTTCGCCCCAAACATTGTGGTGGGCTTTGCCCGATTCAGCGGCCGCACGGTGGGGATTGTCGGCAACCAGCCGGCCTATCTGGCCGGTGTGCTGGACATCAACGCCTCGGCCAAGGCCGCTCGATTTGTGCGATTCTGCGACTGCTTCAATATCCCGCTGGTGACGCTGGTGGACGTGCCCGGGTTCATGCCCGGCGTTGACCAGGAATATGGCGGCATCATCCGTCATGGCGCCAAGCTGATCTACGCTTACGCCGAAGCAACGGTGCCCAAAATCAGCGTCATTATCCGCAAGGCCTACGGCGGGGCCTACATTGTAATGAGCAGCAAGCACCTCAGCTCGGACATCAACCTGGCCTGGCCCTCGGCAGAAATCGCGGTGATGGGGCCGGAGGGTGCAGTTAACATTATCTTCCGGGAGCAGATCGCCCGGGCGGAGGACCCGCAACAGGCCCGGCAGGAACTGACCCGAGACTACCGGGACAAATTTACCAACCCCTACATCGCCGCCAGCCGTGGTTACCTGGACGATGTAATTGACCCGGCTGAGACCCGCGCCAAGATTATCCTGTCGCTGAACCTGCTCCAGAACAAACGGGACAGCCTTCCCGCCAAGAAACACGGGAACATTCCCCTGTAGTGTCTCCCTGGTAGTGTCTCCCTGGTAGTGTCTCCGTGATAGTGTCTCCGTGGTAGTGTCTCCGTCCTGATGCCCCGTCGTTCCGGCTGCTGTTATACTGGTGCCACTTTATCATCGACCGCTGCAGCATCCAGGATAAAAGGGGTCCAGGTGGTCGGTCAAAGGGTAGTATTTTCGGGTAGTATTTCCGGGTAGTATTTTACGATGGAATTTGGACTCTTCGATCAGTTACCTTGCGCGGCAACTCAAGAAACGGCGGCCCGTTACCAGGACATCATCAGCCAGAGCCAGTTGGCCGATGAACTGGGTCTCGACTCGGTGTGGCTGGCCGAGTACCATTTTAACCCCCGCTTCTCGGTCATGCCGGCGCCCTTGCTGGTGGCCTCAGCCATCGCCCAGTGCACCAGGAACCTGAGGATAGGTACCGCCGTCAATTTGCTGCCCCTGCACCAGCCCATTCGTCTGGCCGAAGAGGTGGCGACCCTGGACCTGTTGTCCCGGGGTAGGGCCATCTTCGGCATTGGCCGGGGTTCCAACCCCGAGCATTATGAGGGCATGGGTATTCCGGTGGATGAAGGCCGGCCCCGATTTGCGGAAGCCCTGGAAGTGGTGCTCAAATGTTGGACTGAACCCCGGGTGAGCCACCAGGGCGGGTATTACCAGGTCAACGGAGTATCCGTCGTCCCCAAGCCCGTTCAGCAGCCGCACCCGCCGGTCTACATCGCCGCCAACAGCCCCGAAACCTTCCCCATGGTCGGCTCATTGGGCCACAACATCCTGGTCACCCCGCTGATCATCACCAGCGAGGGGGTGCGCCAGGGCCTGGATGCTTACCGCCAGCAGCTGGTCGAAAACGGCCACGATCCGGCGCAGGTGAAAATCATCCCCACCCTGGCGGCCTGTTTCGCGGAGAACCGCAAAAAGGCCGAGGCCATTTTGCGTCCGACCATTGAGAACTACCTGGGGGTGCTGCGGGGCGGACGTTCCCGAGGTTCCGGACGGGCGGCCACGCTGACCTGCGAAGAATTCCTCAAAAACTACGCCATCGTGGGCGACCCTCAGGAGTGCATTGACCAGATCACAGGATTCAAGGAGTTGTTTGGCTGCCAGGGAATCATGTTCTGGC
>DASTLM010000428.1:0-3663 GCA_035714945.1 Dehalococcoidia bacterium
AGCCAGCAGCCTGGCATCGGGATTGGCGCTCAGCAACTGGATTGCCTCGGCCACGGAGCTGGCTTTGTAGTAGTCGAACTCTGCCGAAAACATGGTCTCCCTCCCTAGCCTGGCTTCTAGCCTGGTTTCTGGCCTGGTTTCTAGCCTGGTTTCTGGCCTGGTTGATGAATGGCCCGCCACACCCGTTCCGGGGTCAAGGGCATATCCAGTTTGGTTACACCCAGTGGCCGGAGGGCGTCGATAACCGCGTTGTAGATGGTGATGGTGGAAGCAATGGTGCCCGTCTCGCCGATACCCTTGACCCCCAGGGGATTATGGGGTGAAGGCGTGACCGTCGAGAGAGTCTCGATGTCCGGCACCAGATGGGCGCGAGGCAGGGCGTAGTCCAGCATCGACCCGGTGAGTAACTGGCCATTATCGTCATAAACTGCACCTTCCCAGAGAACCTGCCCCGCTCCCTGGACCACGCCGCCGTGGACCTGACCTTCAACGATCATGGGGTTGATCTGGGGGCCGCAGTCATCGGCAGCGATGTAACGCTGAAGTACGATGTGCCCGTTGTCCGGGTCTATCTGCACCACGGCGATGTGGGTGCCGAAGGGATAGGTAAAGTTGGGCGGATCGTAATACGTGGTGGCCTCCAACCCCGGCTCAACCCCGGCTGGCAGGTTCCAGGCGAGGTTGGCCATCAGGGCAACCTCCTGAATGGTCTTGCTCTGGTCGGGAGACCCGCGCACGAAGAATTTCCCGTCGGCATACTCGATGTCCGCTTCCGCTGCCTCCAGCAGATGGGCGGCGATGGCCCTGGCCTTCTCTTTAATTTTGCGAACGCTGAGGGCTACCGCTGCTCCGCCGACCACGGTGGTGCGGCTGCCGTAAGTGCCCCAACCCATTGGGGTATTGTCGGTGTCGCCGTGGATCACCTCGACATCATCCACCGGCACGCCGATTTCATCGGCCACGATCTGGGCAAAAGTGGTCTCCTCACCCTGTCCGTGGGGCGACGTGCCCACAAAAACGTTAACTTTGCCGGTGGTATAGAAACGCACGGTGGCGCTTTCCCACAGGCCGCCGCCGAACCCCACGGCTCCGGCTACTTGTGAGGGACCCAGGCCGCAGATTTCGCAATATGTAGATATTCCGATGCCGATGTATGAGCCATGCTCTCTCTGGTGGGCCTGTTCCTGTCTCAGTTGCTGATAGTTAGCGTGCTCCAGGGCCGCATCCAGAAGCCTGGCGTAGTCTCCACTATCGTAGGTAAGACCGATGGCCACATTGTGGCCGTCGTCGAATTTGGGAATCAGATTGCGGCGGCGCACCTCCACCGGGTCCAGGTTCAGTTCCGCCGCCAGCAGGTCCACCATCCGTTCCAACAGGAACGTGGCCTCAGGCCGGCCAGCGCCTCGATAGGCGTCGATGGGAGTGGTGTTGGTAAATACGCCATACACATCTGACTTCAAGTTGGGTATGTCATAGGGGCCGGAGTACATCAGACCGTGCAAAATGGTGGGCACGCCCGGCGCTGCGGTAGACAGGTATCCGCCCATGGCCGCATACACCGTAGCCCGCAGGCCGGTAATCTTGCCGTCTCTGGTGGCGGCCAGTTCCACATGCTCCACGTGGTCTCGACCGTGGGTGGTGGCAATGTAGTTCTCGGTGCGGGTCTCGGTCCACTTGACCGGACGGCCCAACTTCATAGCGCAGAAAACGGTTATCATCTCCCCGGGATAGACCGCAATCTTGCTGCCGAAGCCTCCCCCCACCTCGGGGGCGATGACCCTGATTTTGTGCTCCGGTACGCCGGTGACCACGGAACAGATATACCGGGCGATGTGGGGGTTCTGAGTGGTATTCCACAGAGTCAGTTCTCCCATTGCCGACTGATAGCTGGCAACCGCGGAACGGGGCTCAATGGCGTTGGGAATCAGGTTCTGTTGCACGATGGTTTCCCGAACAATGACCTCCGCCGAGTTGAACGCGGCATCGGTGTCACCACCCGAGGCCACCCAATGAAAGGCCTGGTTGTTGGGCGCATCCTGGTGGAGCTGGGGGGCGCCGGGTAGCATCGCGGCTTCCGGGTTGACCACCGCGGCCAGCGGCGCATAGTCCACGTTGATCAGCTCCAGGGCGTCCTCAGCCTGGTAACGCGTCCCAGCGACCACCACCGCCACGGCATCGCCCACGTAGTGGACCGCGTCCCGGGCGATTGGTGGGTATGCCACCACCTTGACGTCCGAGCCGGGCACCACCCAGGCGCAGGGCAAGGGATTGAGCACCCCGGCGGTATCCGCGCCGGTGTATATTGCCAGCACCCCGGGCGCTCGCTGGGCGGCGCTGGTATCGATACTGCTAATTCGGGCGTGGGCGTGGGGACTGCGCAGAATGGCCGCATGTACCATTCCGGTCAGCTTGATGTCGTCGGTGTAGGTCGCCTGTCCGGTGATCAGCCGGGGGTCTTCCCGACGCCGGATGCCTGACCCGAAGAGTCTGGTAGTCATAACCCTATCCTCCCATCGCTGCAGACGCCGCCAGCGCCGCCTTGACAATGTTGTGGTATCCGGTACAGCGGCAAATATTGCCCTGCAGACCATCGCGGACTTCCTGGGCCGAGGGCCTGGGATTGCGCTCGAGGAGTTCTACCACCGTCATGATCATACCGGCGGTGCAAAAACCGCACTGGAGGCCATGGTTGTTCCAGAAGGCTTCCTGGACTGGATGCAGTTTGCCGTTCTGGGCCAGGCCCTCGATGGTGGTTATTTCAGCGCCGTCGGCCTGGACCGCCAGGCAGGTGCAGGACTTGACCGTCGCCCCGTTCATACGCACCACACACGCGCCGCACTGGCTGGTGTCGCAGCCAACCTTGGTGCCGGTCAGACCCAGTTCCTCCCGCAGCAAGCCTACCAGCAGCATTCGGGGCTCTACCTCGGCCTCATAGACCCGGTTATTTACGGTGACTTTTATGAGGACTTTCACCAGACCACCTCCCGGCAATTCTAGATTCTCCAGAGCCAGATTCCAAATAGGGGTTAAAGATCAAGGGATTGATGATAATATGACTGATGATATGGAGCTACGGGGAAATTGTTGGGTGGAGTATATCTGCGAGGTCAAGAGGCGTCAATGGACTGGCATCCACTCCCTTATGGTCCGGACAACTAATGACAACTAACCCGGCAACTAACCCGGAAGGGGCATCGGGGTTGATGCTGGGATTTTGCCGGTAAGGTCGAAGGCCTTCGAGAATACCTTGACGCGGCCCGGGGCTGATATAATGTCTGGCAAATCCAAGGCCTGACCGCTGACGAACCCCATCAAGTGGGGCCACGATTGGGCCTCGATTCAGCGAGCCCAGACCGGTGGGCAGACCGGGAGTGCAGACGGGGTGTTCAGACATGGAAATATCCGGCAGCTATGAATTCAACGCGCCAGCTGAGAAGGTTTGGGGCCTGTTGATGGACCCGAAGGTCCTGGCAAAATGTTTGCCCGGGGTCGAAAGCTTGGACCCCATCGGGCCAGACGAGTACCAGGCGGTGGTAAATGTCGGCGTTGGCCCCATCCGTGGCCGGTACCAGGCCAAAATCTTCCTGCGAGACCTGAATCCCCACCAGTCCTACCGGCTGGTAATGCAGGGAAGCGGTCCTTTAGGTTTCGCCAACGGCGAGT
>DASTLM010000429.1:0-7758 GCA_035714945.1 Dehalococcoidia bacterium
GGTTCTTCGGCGTGGTGACCGACATCGCCCTGGGCAGCAGCGACCCTCGCCTGAAGCACGGTCCTCCCGAGGTGGAGGACCCCTTCATAGCCCAGATGGTCTCGGGCACGGTGGCCTACGGCACCGTCTCGGTGTTGCCCAACCTGACCATGCCCCTGGTCCTGGGCGATACCGGCGAAGCTCCGGTGGCCGCCAAGACCATCCCGGCCCACTTCTCCCGGGCCTACGCGGCGTCCCAGCAGGACGTGGCCACGGTGTTTGGCGAGGAAGACCAGCGGCACTTCTGGATTGGCAGCCCCCTGGACATGGACACCAAGGTCTGCCTGGACCTGGACGAGCTGGTGAAGCGGTCTATTGGGGTCTTTGGCAAAAGCGGCACCGGCAAGACCTTCTTGACCCGGTTGCTGTTGGTGGGAATCCTCCAGGGCGGGCGGGCATCATCGCTGATCTTCGACATGCACAGCGAGTACGGGTGGAGCGGCCAGGACACCGACCGCAGTATTTCGGTCAAGGGTCTCAAGCAGCTGTTTCCCTCCCAGGTATCAACCTTTACCCTGGATGAAGCAAGTTCCCGGCGGCGCGGCTCTTCAACCGACGAAGTGGTCCGCATTGGCTACGGAGATATCGAGCCTGAAGATATCGAGCTGCTGCGGGAGACGCTGAACCTGTCGGAAGTGGCCGCATCAGCCGCGCATAACTTGCAGCAGAAGTTCGGCCAGCGCGAATGGATGAGCCGCTTCCTGTCCCTGGAAGGACGGAGCGACGTTGCTCAACTGGCCCAGGAGTTGGGGGTTCAGCCCCAGGCACTGGGGTCTCTCCTGAACCGGCTGAGAAACATTGCCCGCTACGGGTTCCTGGAAGAACGCTCTCAGTACGATGCGGCGGGAAAGATCATTGAACACCTGGAACGGGGCAAGCACGTAGTGCTGGAGTTTGGGCGGTATGGCATGGACCTGAACGCCTATATTCTAATCAGCAATCTGCTGTCCCGGCGGATTCACCACCGGTATGTTGAGCTGAAAGAAGCGGCTGAAGGCGGCCAGGGTCGCGACCCCCAACCGGTGGTAATCGTCATC
The DNA here is from genome assembly GCA_035714945.1 of Dehalococcoidia bacterium. Lineage (GTDB taxonomy): Bacteria > Chloroflexota > Dehalococcoidia > Lucifugimonadales > UBA3495 > Casp-Chloro-G3. The sequence goes on from DASTLM010000429.1 coordinate 1,077, forward strand.
GAAGAGGCGCACAAGTTCCTTAAGCCGGCGGTAGCCTCGCAGACCATTTTCGGTATCATCGCCCGGGAGTTGCGCAAGTACAACGTGACCCTGATGGTCATCGACCAGCGGCCTAGCGCCATCGACCCGGAGGTGATGAGCCAACTGGGGACCCGGCTGACCTGTCTGCTGGACAACGAACGCGACATCGACGCCGTGCTATCCGGCACGCCGGGCGGTCGCCAGCTTCGCGGCGTCCTATCCAGATTAGAAGCCAAGCAGCAGGCCCTCATTTTTGGCCACGCCCTCCCCATGCCGGTGGTGGTGCGCGTCAGAGACTACGGTTCCAGTCAGTCATACACCGAATTCAGCCGCGGGAGCAGTCGCCGGCGCGGTTCGACCACCGAGTCTCCCGAAGAGCGTCTGGAACGGGAAATCAAGGAGCTTTTCTAATAGAGCTTTTCTAATAGAGCTTTTCTAATAGAGCTTTACCCCCCATCAACATGCAAATCATCAAGAATGTTAAGGACATGAGCCAGGCCTGTCGGCAGGCCCGCCGCACCCTGGGTCTGGTGCCAACCATGGGCGCCTTGCACCAGGGTCACCGGTCACTGGTGCGTCAGGCCCGGGCTGAGAACGCCACCGTGGCAGCCACGATATTTGTCAACCCCGCCCAGTTTGGCGCCAATGAAGACCTGGCTAAATATCCCCGTGACCTGGAGGGGGACCTGGACCTGCTCAATCACGAAGGGGTTGACCTGGTATTCACCCCCGGGCCTGAAGCCATCTATCCACCCGGATTCGATACCTGGGTCGATGTCGGGGCAATCGGCGACAAGCTGGAAGGCGCCCATCGCCCGGGACACTTCCGAGGAGTGGCCACGGTGGTTGCCAAGCTGTTCAACATCGTCCAGCCTGACCGGGCCTATTTTGGACAGAAAGACGGGCAGCAGACGCTGGTGGTCCGCCAGCTGGTCCGCGATTTGAACCTGGAACTTGATGTGGTGATCGTTCCCACGGTAAGGGAACCTGACGGGTTGGCCCTCAGCAGCCGTAATGCCTATCTGACGCCGGAGCAACGCCGAGCGGCCCCGGTGATCTATCAAAGTTTATGCCGGGCAAAGGATCGGTGGCATCAGGGGGACCGGGACGCTGAAACGCTGCGCCAGACGGCCAGAGAATTTCTGGGGATGGAACCCATGATCGAACGCATCGACTACATTAGCCTGGCCGACGCCAACACTCTGGCCGAGTTGGATCAAGTCGAGGGGCCCGCCATGTTGCTGGTGGCGGTCAAGTTGGGCACGCCCCGCCTCATCGACAACATTATCCTCGAATAGCCCGCGCTAGGCCACCGCATCGGCCAGGCGGTCGATGGTGGCCAGGCTAGAAAATGGACCCTGGTCCGCTATCGATTCGCATTCAGGGTGATTCTGGCAGAACTTCCTGGCAGAACTTCCTGGCAGAACTTCCTGCCAGGACTTCCTGTCAGGATTCCCCTTTCGAATTACATCGTAAGACAAAGCAGCGGGACTGACAATAATTCTGGAGTCGATCAAAACCGGCACGTCCCACTGCTTCAGCCATCTGGCGTGTCTGGTCTGGCGGGATCCGGCGCTACTCCAACTGGCGCACCGAGCGGAAGGAAACTAGCTGTAAAATTGCCAGTAACAAGCTTAGCCCGGCGATTACGCTGAAGGCGCCCGACGGGCTCCAGAGGTGCACAAACAGGCTGATGGCCAGCGTGGCCAGCGGCGTAAACCCGTTGTCCAGAAAATAGATGCTCATCACCCGTCCCCGCAAATCGTCGGGGACAATGGACTGCAGCAGGGTGCTGTTGCCTACCCGGAATATATACTGGCAAAACCCCAGCCCTCCCAGCAATAACATGGAAGCGATGAACCAGTGAGACTGGGCAAATCCCAGGATGAAAACGCAGCCCCCGACCAGGCCAAAAAAGGTCACCAGGCCCTTTCGGAAGACATAGCCGATGCTGGAAATAATCACGGCGGCGAAAATCCCGCCGCCGCCGATGGCCGCGGCCAGCAGACCGCCGGTCCCGGCCCCCCGATGCAACACTTCAGTGGTAAACACTGGAAGTAAGAAGGCCAGGGGTTGGAATACGAAATTGGGTATCAGCGACATCACGATTAGCTGCCGGATGCGCCTTTCTTGCCAGACAAACCGCAGTCCTTCAGCCATGCTCCTGATGACCGACGAACGGTGGTGGCTGCCTTCTTCCCGATAACGAAGCTTCACCAGAAACATCAAACCCACGATTGCCAGATACGCGGCCGCTTCCAGTAAGAAATTCCATTTGAACCCCAGGGTTGCGATCAACAGACCTCCCACCGATGGGCCGATGATTCGCATGGTGGGGTGGGCCATCCCACTGATGGCCAGGGCGCTGGACAGGTCGCGCCGGGGAACGGTATTGGCCACCATCGCCTGGCGCACCGGCTGGATGATGGAGTGGCCCACACCGGCAAGGGCCATGTAGATGAACGGATGCCACCATTTCAGCGGGCCGGAGACCGGATCGGAGTCGAGATCGGTGAAAACAACCAGTAAGGCGAATAAAGTGGCGGCGGCGGCCATGCATGCTTGGGTAACCATGACGATTTTGCGACGGTCCACCCGGTCAGCCAATACTCCAGCCCAGGGTCCGATGATCAGCACCGGCAGCGATCTGATCCCGACGACGGTGCCAGTAAGTAGCGCGTTGCCGTCGGTTAGCTCCAGCACTAACCAACCAATGGTCAGGATTTGTATCCACTGGGCCCCAACGGTGAGGAAATTCCCCGCCCACAGGTATCGGAAGTCCTTATAGCGTTTGAGGGTGTAGAAGCTGCTAGAAAAGGGGGAACGAGACTCTCGCGGGGTTACCTGGCTGGTTGCCAGGGAACCCGAAAAGGAACCGGAGTCGGTCCTGGTTTCGTCGCTGGCCATGAATGTTTAACCTGCCCTTCGATCCGGTTTGGTCCGTTGAGAGTATGGGGTTTCGAACATTTCCGCGTCAAGGTGGCCGGAAACTTCGGCCGGAAAACTCCGTCAGGGGTGATGCCCGCTTGATTCAGGCACGCCCGGCGCTGGGGTCCAGACCCCGCCAACCGCGTCACCCATTGGGCCGGGCCCGACCCACGTTGACCATGCGCCAGGGGGACGGTAAACTACCGGCGGAATCCCCGCAAGGAGTGCCATTTCATGCGTACCAACACAACCAGGGCGAAACTGGCCGAGGGTGAAGTAGTTTTTGGGGCGATTATCACCAGATATGCGCCGGACATAGTGGAATTGTGCGGGGCCATCGGCTTCGATTTTGTGATGATTGACTGCGAGCATGGCCCGATGAATCTGGACCAGGTAGAGCACATGGTGCGGGCCGGTGAATCCTTTGGAATCACCCCCATTGCCCGTATCCCGGATCATTCTGAGTCGACCATCTTGCGCTACCTCGACCGGGGCCTGCAAGGTATCATCGTGCCGCACATCAACACGGGCGAAGAGGCTGCCGCGGTTGCCCGGGCCGCTCGCTACTACCCGGAGGGCTATCGGGGCATGGGCAGCGGACGCGCGCACGACTACGGCATCGGAGTGACCCGGGACGAGTCGACCCGGTGGGTAAACTCCCAGCTATTGGTAATTCCGATGGTCGAGGATGTCGAGGCGATCAAGAACCTGGATGACATCCTCAAGGTCGAAGGGGCTGACGTCCTGCATGTGGCGGCTTCCGACCTGGGTCAGAGCCTGGGCAACCCGGGCACCGCCGAAGTCCGCCGGGTGATGAGGGAAGTTATCCCCAGGATCAAGGCTGGCGGCAAGTTTGTCGGTGTGGGCGGCAACGCTCCCTCAGACACCGCTGGAGTCGTCGAATTTATCAAGTTGGGAGCGAATTTCGTCACCATTTCCGCCTGGGGTTTGCTGCGATTGGGAGCAGAAGACTTCTTGCGGAAAGTCAAGGCGCAAAGTTAAGGTGCCCACGCAGCCTGGCACACCCGGCAATCTATTTAGGCAATCTATTTAAAGGAGGATTGTAGCTTTCACCTGTCAGCTTTTATGCCAGACCCGTAGGCAAAAGCAGACAGTCCCCAGCTACACATTTTATGGTAAAGTACAGCCACATTTTGACGACTTGTGACCGGTTCCGCCAACAGGAGGGATAATCAATGACCATCGACGCGGCCACTGGAATTGCTCGCATCCTCAAACAGGAGGGTGTCGACTGGGTCTCGACCTTCCCGGTTTGTCGGGTAAACAACGCTCTGGGCAAAGAGGGCATACCGATGCTGATGATGCGCGACGACCGCTACGCCGTGGCGGTAGCCGACGCTTTCTCCCGAATCACCGCGGGCAACCGGATCGGGGTGTGCACCTTCCAGGGCGGAGTAAATGCCGCCGGTATGCAGTACGCCTACGCCGGGATGGCCCAGGCCTTTGAAGATGGCTCTCCAGTCCTTTGCATCACCGATGGAGTCCCCATCGGCAGTTCGGGTAACAGCCAGTTTGACGTCGTCTCCAGCATGAAAACGGTCTCGAAGTGGTTCGGCTACATCGACCGGCCCCAGCGCGTGCCGGAGTTCATGCGCCGCGCTTTTACCATGCTGCGGAGCGGCCGGCCCGGCCCGGTTATTCTGGCCGTCCCCGACCCCACCGGCACCTATGATGAAACGGCCGATCCTTATGTCGCCGTCAAGGGTTGGAAGTCAGCCCCGGACCCGGCCGACGTGACCGCCGCCGTCGATCTGCTTTTGAAAGCCCACAACCCCCTGATTTATGCGGGCGAAGGCGTGATCTACGCCAACGCTGCCGCGGAACTGAAGCTGCTGGCCGAGTTGGTCAATGCGCCAGTCATCACCACCCTCAAGGCCAAGGGAGCCTTCCCGGAAAACCACCCCTTGTTCGTCGGGGTCCGCGGCGACCACGTCTCCAATTATCTGGCCAGTTGCGACCTGCTGCTGGCGGTGGGGACCAGTCTTTCTCCCGGGCGTTTCAGCCACGGAATCCCCAGGGCGGCGGAGAAAAAGATTATCCACTGCAATGTGGACGAACTGCACGTTAACAAGGTTTACCCGACGGCTCAAGCGGTGATCGGGGATGCTCGATTCACCCTTCAGGCCCTGGCCCGAGAGGTTTCCAGCCGGACCTCGGAGATCCAGCGAGATGCCGAAGCTATTGTATTGAACATCAAGTCGGAACGGGATGCCGGACTGGCCAGGTACCGGGAGGCGATGGCCTCCGAGGACCAGCCGATCAACCCGTACCGGGTGTACGGCGACCTGATGAAGGTGCTGGACCCGCACAATTCATTCATCACCCATGAGTCGGGCAACACCCGTGATCAGCTCAGCACGGTGTATGACACGTTAATACCCCGGGGTTTTCTGGGTTGGGGCAACGTCTCCACGCTGGGGTTCAGCCTGGCCGCCGCCATCGCCGCCAGGAAGGCTTTCCCACAACGACCCTGCGTCGCAGTGACCGGAGAAGCCGGCCTGGGCTACATGCTGGGGAACCTGGAAGTTCTCCTCCGCAACAAGCTGGGGATCACGGTGGCGCACATCAGCAACGGCGGATTTGCCGGGTACGGCCCCGGGTTCTGGGGGCCCGGCCACGACCCCTTCACCCACTCGGTCCTGGGGTATGATGAAGTGGATATGTCCAGGGTTCTCGGGGAATTGGGCTTGCACTCCCAGCGGGTAAGGGAGCCCTCGGAGGTCGTCCCCGCCCTGCAGCGGGCGCTGGCCGCCAACGAGTCGGGCCAGCCGTCCTACATCGAGTTCATCTGCAGCCAGTACCCGGTTTACGGGCAGTGGGTCAGCCGGTAAGACGTCGTCGGACCGGTGCAGGCTGAGACAAAGGGAAATTCAGAACCCCAAAGCCATTGCGATGAAGAACGGGAAACGGGCCACCCAAGGCGTTTGCCCTGTCTGTAGTACCAAGGTATTTCGTATCGGGGTTGTTCAATAACGGATGACCCTACTCCTGCGATGGGACATTGACTCCACCACTCGGTGTGGTAAAAAAGATATACACTATGAAAAGGTTATTAACCCCACCAACACGTAGGTCTGGACGGTAGGTCAACCTACCAAAAGGAAAAGTCATGGCCAAGAAAGACGAGTGGGCTTCAGCTCGTATCGAAGAAGATGACCGACTGTACGAGCTCTACGGTAAGCCTCTAGAAGAAGAATACTCTGGCAAGTTCGTAGCCATTGGCCCTGATGGCCAAACTATTTTGGGGGATGACGACGCCGAAATACTCCAACAAGCGATTGAAAAGTTTGGCAGCGGAACCTTTGCTTTCACCAGAGTAGGAGACCGCACCCTTGGACGATGGCTAGCACTCCTCGCGTAACCAGTGAGGAGTATCCCTATCTCCAAATCCGGTTTGGAGTCCAGGCTCACTCTGACCAGGACTCGGCTCTCATTGATACTGGTTTCACTGGGCACCTGGTGATCCCCGCGACTTGGGAATCTCGCCTGGGTAGACCAGACGGCTATAGCCGCTGGACTTTAGCAGATGGCACCTCTATACACGCTCCCGTTTACCTTGGCACCGTTGAGGTCGTTGGCTTCTCGCCTACTGCCGCCACCATTATTGTTTTAGGTGACGAGTATATCTTAGGGCGAAGAGTGCTTGACCGCTTTGAGATTACTCTGGATCACGGCCAGCGAGTAATCGTAAAGCCCTAAATTTCTACAATTC
>DASTLM010000430.1:0-12154 GCA_035714945.1 Dehalococcoidia bacterium
ACGGCGGTCCCAATGAGCTAAGCTTGGGTGTCTTCTTACCCCCGCTCTAGCTGGTCTTGGGCCGATCCCAATCCTTCCAGGGCTAGCCCATAACCCAGCAGGTCGTGCATCAAATGCTTGATATGCTGGGTAAGCAGCACCCGGCTGTAGCGCAGCACCAACGCAGGCTGCTGGGCCAACTGCTCGGCCAGTTCCCAGGCCCGGGACATTAACCGTTCTCGTGGTAAGACCTCGCTGACCAGTCCCAGGTCTTTGGCTTCTTGAGCGGAGAGTTTTTGACCGGTCAACAGAAAATATCGGCCTCGGTTCATGCCCATCAACAAGGGGTAAACGATGTGCATGCCGTCACCCGGTATCAGTCCATTGATGAAGTGGCCGGAATCCTGAAAAGTGGTCTCCTCGGCGGCCAGAACGATGTCGCATAGCAGGGGAAGCTCCGAATGTCGCAAGGCCGGTCCATTGATGGCGCTAATCATTGGCACTTCAATGTCCAGCAAGTTCATTAGCAGATGCTTGCCCTCCCAGTAGGTGGCGTCCCACTGGGCGGGAGTCCGTCTAGGTATGGTATCGTGGCTTCCTTGAGGGCCGGTGAAGCCCTCACCACTGCCCGTCATTATCACCACTTTGTTCTCAGGATCAGCGCCTATATCGGCGAACACCCGGGGCAACTCCCGGTGGGGCACGGCGCCCCATTGCAGAGTGCCCCCGTTGGTATGCAGGGTCATCTGGAGGATCCCCTCTCGACGCTCCAGGCGCACGTTTTCGTATTTATTGATGTATTCGTCGAATGCGGTCATGTTGGTCTCCTCCTGAATCTGATGATGGAACGTTACAGGAATTTTACTGGCCTTTCAACTCGACCCAACTACTGGGATCCAGCCAAATGCTGGAAACTACTAAGCAGAGCTCCTTGGGATTGGGAGTCGACGGAAGGGGGCGCGAGGCCAGGTGCAGGTATGGGCATGTCAGCCCACGTCAGGCGTATCTAGGCGTCACTTTAAAGGGTGGCCCCCTTACACTATTGAATGGCAGATTCCCCAGTTACAACAGTTCCAGGTCGGCGCCATGGCGCAGCGTTTGAACCGCAATAGCCTTGGGGTGAGCAAACAGGCGCAGGAAGCCAGCCTCACCGGGCCGCGGGCATCCTGACGATAATTTGTAACAAAGAGTTAACAAATTATTCACCGGAGTGAAACATCCTGAGTCTAAATTCTCTCTGTACGAAATCTCACCTTACCAGTCTTTGATTCCCAGTCTTTGATTCAAATTACGGTGCCAGGTAAATCCGGGGGACGATTGAATACCACCTTTCGCTGGCCTACCATGAACCCGGCTACAGGCCCAGCGTCTGCGACCCTCGCCATCGAAGCCGCTAATGTGCTTGGCGAGGCGGATAAAGTCGCGACTGACTCCAATATTTCAACGGCCCAAAGCGTAATTCCTTTGCTCAGGATGGAAGGCATCACCAGGGCCTTCCCCAGCGTTATCGCCAACGACCGGGTCGACCTGGAGGTGTATGGCGGGGAGGTGCATGCCGTACTGGGAGAAAACGGCGCCGGCAAAAGCACCCTGATGAAGATCATCTACGGCTTTTACCAGCCCGATTCCGGCACGATTTCGGTCAACGGCATCAAAACGCCCATTCTCTCACCCAATGACAGCCGGCGATTGGGCATCGGCATGGTCTTCCAGCAATTTGCGCTCATTCCAGCGCTTACCGTAGCGGAGAACGTTGCCCTGTTCCTGCCTCACCAGGGATTAATCGTCAGCCGTCGCCTTCTTCGGGAACGGATAAATGAGACCTGCGCCAGGTATGACCTTCAGGTTAATCCGGACGCCAGAGTTAGCGATTTGTCCATGGGGGAGCGCCAGAAGGTCGAGCTGATCAAGCTGATTTTGGCCCGTGCCCGGGTGCTTATATTCGACGAACCTACCAGCGTGCTGGCTCCTCACGAGATTGACGGCCTTTTCCAGGTTTTCAATGAGCTGAAACTGGACGGCTACGCCATCCTTTTCATCACCCACAAGATGCGGGAGGTTATGACTATCGCTGATCGTGTTACCGTGCTCCGTCATGGGAAGGTGGTGAGCACCGCCCTTCGGAATGAAGTAACCGCCGACGGGCTGATTTCCCAGATGTTGGGGATCGAGACTCCGCAGTCGGTGAGGAATACTTCAGTGAGGCAGAATGGTGCGGTGGGCGCCGCCCTGGAGTTCCGAAACGTCTCTACTGGCGGCATCAAGGACCGCCTCGGGCTATCCGACGTTAGCTTTCACGTCTCGCCGGGGGAAATCCTGGGAGTGGCTGGCGTAGCCGGCAACGGCCAGCAAGAACTGGGGGAAGTAGTCCTGGGCCTGGGTTCCAAAAATAGTGGCAGCGTGCTGCTCTTTGGGCAAGTTACCGATGGCTGGTCAGTCTCGCGGGTCGTGGGTTCCAGTGTTGGGTACGTTCCCGAGGACCCCCTGGAAATGGCAGTGGTCCCGGAGATGCAGGTAACCGAGAATTTAGCGCTGGGGGAGTTGAGCACATTTAATGGACGCAGCATCTGGCTGAACTGGCGGCTGGTCCGCGAAAAGATCGCTGCTCAGTTGGAAAAATTCCCCCTGGCTCTGGCCAGGCATGAAGCCAGGGTGAGGCAATTATCCGGAGGAAACATACAGCGGGTAGTCCTGGCCCGGGAGCTGGGCCGCAATCCCAAAGTGCTGATCGCCTACTACCCGACACGGGGTCTGGACGTCCTCACCGCCGAGACCACCCGGCGACTGCTCATGGACTCACGAGCGAAGGGCGCTGCCATACTGCTGGTCTCCGAGGACCTGGATGAATTGCTGGCCCTGAGCGACCGGCTGATAGTGATGCACCAGGGTCGTGTGGTCGGCCAGTTTCATCCCCACACTGCATCGGTACATGAAATCGGTCAGCTGATGACTGGTCTCCTGGTATAACTCGTGGCGTATTTATCATCCCTTCGACAGGCCTCCAGTTACGCCCTGAAATTAGATCTTCCCCCGATGGTCAGGTCATTGGCCGGCATAGCCATCGCATTTGTGCTGTTCGGACTATTCCTGAGTCTGACCGGCCGTAATCCCCTCAATGCCTACCTGCGATTCTTTGGCGGCACTCTGGGCAGCGCAGTGGGCCTGAGTGAGGTGGGAGTGCGGATGATCCCGATAATTTTGACGGGACTGGGGGCGGCTATTCCAGCACGTATTGGACTGATCAACGTTGGAGCTGAGGGGCAACTGTACATCGGCGCCTGGGCGGCTACTGGAGTAGCCTTATTCTCAGGAATCGACCAGATATGGCTGATGATACCTGCTATGGCCCTGGCCGGTTTCCTGGGAGGGGCGCTGTGGGGAGGTCTGGCCATTGTGCTCAGGAGCACGCGGGGAGTCAACGAGGTCATATCAACGCTGCTGCTGAATTTTGTAGCCATCCTCCTTGTAAACGTCTTTGTGTTTGGTCCCTGGAAAAATAGCCAGGGATTTGGGTACCCTTACACTCCCGATTTTGGCAGTGCGGCCATTCTTCCGGCCATCGGCGGAACGCGTCTGCACCTGGGCCTGGTCTTGCCGGTCATCGCGGTGGTGGTGGTCTATCTGGTGCTCAACCGGACCAGCTGGGGTTTCAACATGCGCGCCATTGGAGGCAATGACGCGGCCTCCCGCCGGCGGGGAATCCCGGTAGCCCGCTACCTGGTCCTGGGTATGCTGGTAGGAGCGGGCGTAGCCGGTCTGGCAGGCATGGCCGAAGTATCCGGCATCCAACACCACCTGAGACCAGGCATCTCCAACAACCTTGGTCTGCTGGGCTTCCTGGCCAGCTGGCTGGCCGGGCACAATCCCCTGACCCTGATTGGCACCAGCTTTCTGATAGCGGCAATAATGGTCGGTGGTGACTTGCTCCAGATCGGCGCAAACCTGCCCTCAGCGGCCACCTTCATCCTCATAGGGTTGGTCCTGTTTCTGGTCCTGGGCATGAGGCGGAAGGACCTGGCAACACCGTGATGACTGTTCTGGTGGCGCTCAGCGGTGCTCTGGCCGGAGCGGTGGGCCCCGGCATTTCGGTGCTTTACGCCACCTACGGCGAAGTAATTACCGAACGGGCCGGCCGGATTAACCTGGGCGTTGAAGGCTGTATGCTCATGGGGGCCTGCTTCGGTTTTATCTCCACCGTGGAGAGTGGCAGTGCCGCCTTGGGCGTGTTGGCGGGTGCAGCCGCCGGCGGAGCGTTAAGCCTGATCTACGCTCTTCTGGTGGTCAAACTCAATACCAATCAGTTGGCTACTGGCATTGCCTTGACTCTGTTTGGGATGGGCATTACCGCTTACGCCGGCAGAGAGTACGTCAGCGAGAGCATTGCAGGGTTGAACCCTATACCTATTCCCTGGCTGGTGGACCTACCGGTATTGGGACGTGCTATTTTTCGTCAGGACATCCTGGCCTATTCAGCCTACGGTCTGGGGCCGCTGCTGTGGTTCGTCCTGAAATACACCAGATGGGGACTCAGCCTGAGAGCGGTGGGGGAAAGCCTCAGCGTTTCCTTTGCGGCGGGACGGAATCCGGCCCTGGTCCAGGTGTTAGCCATTGCCCTGGGAGGCCTGCTGGCTGGCCTTGGTGGCGCCCAGCTATCTATCGCCTTTACCCACACCTGGAGCGAAGGGATGACCGCCGGGCGAGGGTTCGTGGCGGTGGCGCTGGTTATCTTTGCCATGTGGTCCCCCATGCGGGCCATGGTGGGGGCGTTCCTGTTTGGTGGGGCCATTGGTCTGCAGCTACAGCTGCAATCGCTGGGAGCTCCGTTGTCACCCTTTATCCTGGACATGTTCCCTTACATCATCACGTTGGCCGTGCTTGCCATATGGACCGGCGCGGCTTTACGGGCAATACCCGAGGGCTTGAAGAGTGTGCTGAGGGGTGGTGTTTGAACGGATTACAGCCCCGATCTTGATTCACGGGCAGGATGACTGGAGGGGCATCTTCTTGCTATATCTTGTTTCTGTAGTGAGTTTGGCTCAGATGTCTGGAAACTGAATCTAAGGTGGTTGAGATGCAATCTTTTGTCCGAAAATGTGTTCCTCTTCCTTCTCGTAGCATGGGACTATCCCTGGCAGTATTTGCCTTGATTTTCTCCCTGGCTTGCGGCGCCAGCACGACCCCCGCTCCGGCCCCGACATCGCCGACCGCGGCCCCAGTGCCGCCAACTTCCGCGCCGGCTCCCGACAGCGGGGGAACTGACTCCGAAATGACCACCCCAGGCATGGTCCCCATGACCAGCCCCTCGGTAGACGATCTGGGAGGCGGCTCCCCGGAGCTGTTCGGTAAAGTTTTCCAGGAAGGAATTGCCAGCAGCCCCTATCGGGCAACCAGTGAGTTCGCCAGGGCAGCCCAGTCCAGGGCCGGCGGCGAAAAGCTGAAAGTCGGGTTCATTTTTGTGGGTTCTCAGAAGGACCTGGGCTACAACCAGGCGGCCGCCGAGGGTAGCCAGTGGCTGGAGCAGAACCACCCCGACCTGGAAATTCTACGAGTAGAAAACGTGCCTGAGACCGCCGAAGTCCAGACTGTGCAGGAGCAGATGATCTCGCAAGGTGCGGAGATAATTTTTGCCACCAGCTTTGGGTACTCTGGGCCAACCAAAGCGCTGTCGGACAAGCACCCGGACGTCGTTTTCTTGCACCAGGGAGACCTGGAAAGCAAGGAGAACTACGGCGCTTACTTCGGGAATATCTGGCAGCTGGAGTATGCCTCGGGTCAGGTGGCCGGCAAAATGACCCAAAGCAACCAGCTGGGCTTCATTGCGGCCTTCCCCATTCCCCAGACCTTGCTGAACGTGAACGCCTTCCACCTGGGCGCCCGTTCGGTCAATCCAGACGTAGAGACCACTTTTGTATTGACCAGCAGTTGGTGCGACCCGGCCAAGCAGACTAACGCGGTCCAGGCTATGATAAACAGCGGAATAGATGTTCTGACCCAGCACCAGGACTGCACCAAGACCATTGTGGAAGCCGCCGAGCGGTCAGAGGTGTATGTTACCGGATATCACCAGGACGCCAGCCCCGCCGCGCCCAACAGCTGGTTGACCGGCGCGGCGTGGAACTGGGGGCCGGTATACTCAGAGCTGGTAAGCGAAATTCAGAGCGGTTCTTACAAGAGTTCGGTAATCTTTGGCGGCCTGGATGCGGGGTGGGTGAAACTGGCGCCCTTTGGCCAGAAGGTGCCCGATGACGTCAAACAGATGGCCCTGGACACCGTGGAAGGCCTGCGTAATGGCAGCATCAACCCTTTCACTGGGCCAATCAAGGACCAGAAAGGCGACGTCAGGATTGCCGAAGGGATGTCCCCCAGCGACACGGACCTGCAGACCATTGACTGGCTGGTTGAAGGAGTCACTGGCAGGACTCAGTAAGGCTACGGCCCGGTAGAGGTAAAGTCCTCAACATCCACCGAAAGAGCCGGTGTTATTGCCCTATTGGTGATGAGGGGAGGTACGGAAATCAGACATGACTGGCTTGCGAGGCGCTGTCGACGCCGACCCCTACCCCTGGCCCTATGATGGCCAGATAGATGTTACGCGGACAGCGCTGATCCTGATCGATTGGCAACACGACTTCTGCGGTTCCGGTGGGTATGTGGACCAGATGGGGTACGATATTTCACTGACCCGTCAGGGCATCGGGCCTACACGGGCCGTGCTGGAGGCTTGTCGGGAGACACCGGGTTTCACGATTATCCACACCCGGGAGGGACACAAGCCGGACCTGTCCGATTGCCCTCCCAACAAGCTGTGGCGCTCCAGGCAGATTGGCGCGGGCATCGGAGACCCGGGTCCGGCCGGGCGCATCCTGGTCCGGGGGGAGCCTGGCTGGCAGATCATTGACGAACTGGCGCCTCTGTCCAGCGAGGCGGTGATCGACAAGCCTACCAAGGGAGCCTTCACCGCTACCGACCTTGACCTGGTGCTGCGCGTTCGGGGAATCACTCACCTGGTTTTTACCGGAATAACCACTGATGTGTGCGTCAGCACTACTATGCGGGAAGCCAACGACCGGGGTTACGAGTGCCTGTTGCTGGAAGACTGCACCGGGGCCACCGACGCTGGCAATTACGAAGCGGCCATAAAGATGATCAAAATGCAAGGCGGTGTCTTTGGCTCGGTATCCAACTCCGACAAGTTTCTGGCCGCTCTGCAAGTCTAAGGCTGCTAAAGTGAGTTTCCTGATGGACCCCAGGGACATCGACCAGGATTCCAGCCCCGTTCGCCGGGGATTCCGATTAGCTATAGCCGAGGCAATGGAGTATCAGGCCGACAGTATGGACCGCCGTCCCGCATTCCTGACTCCTTTGCCGAGTATATCTCGGCCACAGCGCAGTCATCTCCGGGACTTGCCGGGTCCCATTACAATGCCGGCCGGAAGGGGCTTGACCCTGGCCAGCGCCCTGGAAGGCCTGGAAAAAGGAGCTGTCAGTTCCTTTGAAATGGTTCAGAGTTGTCTTGATGCGATTGACCAGCGGGAGCCAGAGCTTAACGCCTTTGTCTATCAGGCGCCGGCAGAGCAGCTATTGGCCCAGGCCGCTCAGCTAGATGCAGAACGTAAGGCTGGCCGGGTCAGGGGAAGATTGCACGGCATTCCAGTCTCGGTGAAGGACGTCATTGCCGTGGCCGCAATGCCCAATACTGCCTGCTCACGAGTGTTGGAGGGAGTCGTGGCCCAGCAGGATGCCGCCTCGGTGTACTTGTTGCGGCGAGAGGGGGCCATTATTTTCGGGAAAACCCAGACTCACGAGTTCGCCCTGGGAGTAACCACGCCCCAGAGCCGCAACCCCTGGGACCCATCGCGGGACCCGGGCGGTTCCAGCGGAGGCTCGGCCATTTCGGTAGCCACTGGCATGTCACTGGCTTCCCTGGGGACCGACACCCGGGCATCCATTCGGGTGCCATCGGCGCTGTGTGGAGTGGTGGGATTCAAACCCACCTACGGCCTGGTGTCTACCGATGGCGTAATCACCCTTTCCTGGAGCCTGGACCACGTTGGTCCGATCACGCGCACTGTGGGAGACGCCGCCATTATGCTGGACGTTCTGACCAGTGCAGCGAGCCCCTGGCAGAAGGGGTCGCCTGGCTACACCGAGTACTTGAGAAAGGACTGTCTCGGAATGCGGGTAGGGCTGCCGGTCCATTCCCTGACCGATGCCGATGCTGAAGTCCTGAAGGCCTTGCGGGAATCGGTTTATGCCCTCAAAAGTTGCGGAGTGTCGGTGGTGGAAATCGAGACTCCGACTTCACCAGACCTTGACCGTGCCAACAGCATGGGTCTGATTGTCAGCCGTTGCGAGGCTGCCAATTACCACCGGGGTTTCAACGCCGATACCTCCCTTTACACGCGACAGGTATACGAACAGCTGGACGAAGCATCCCAGCTGCCCGCTATGGCTTATCTGCAAGCTCAGCGTTTCCGGGGAGAATTTCAGCACCGGATGTTGGAGCTTCTGGAAGAGTTCGATGCTCTGATGATGCCCACCTGTCGAGTCGCCGCTCCAGAGCGTGAGGAAGTGGAAAAGTATTTCCTGGTGCTCTCATTGAACTGTGTACCCTGGAGCTTCATCGGGTTCCCCGCGGTCTCGGTGCCCGGCGGATTTACAGCCACCGGGCTTCCGGTAGGAATGGAACTGGTGGCCGCACCCTTTGAGGATGGCCGGTTGCTGGTGTTAGCTGGCGCACTGGAGTCGGCGCTGGCTGGGAAGGATACCTCAGCCGGCCGGGGCTGATATCCGCTACTTCGAAAGACCAGGCCAATGAGGAAAGTTGCACTTGTATGACCATCATCAAGATTGATGCCGAACCAAACCCCATATCCATCGCTCTGGAAGCGACCGCCCTCATCGTTATCGACATGCAGAAGGACTTCTTGTATCCCGGCGGGTACGGTGAGGCCCTGGGTAACGACCCCAGATTGCTGGCTTCGGCGATTGCACCAGCCCAGCGGGTGCTTCAGGCCGCCAGAAGTAAAAAGATGATGGTTGTCCACACCCGGGAAGGCCACCTCCCCGACCTCAGTGACTGCCCCGATACCAAGCTCCTACGCTGGCCTGAAGGCAATCGAATAGGTGATCCCGGGCCGATGGGCCGTATCCTGATCCGGGGTGAAATGGGTCATGGGATTGTCGATGAAATGAAGCCTGCCCCGGGTGAAACAGTTATCGACAAACCAGGCAAAAACGCCTTCTATAAAACTGACCTGGACAATATTTTGCGGCGACAGGGCATCAAGAACCTGTTGATCACTGGCGTAACTACCGACGTGTGCTGTGGCACGACCATCAGCGCGGCCAATGATCACGGGTACAATGCCATTACCCTCGCGGACTGTATGGCCGCTTACGATCCCCGCCGGCACACCGCAGCAATTGACATCATCAAAGCCCAGGGAGGCATATTTGGCTGGGTAACCGACTCTGGGAAGGTCCTGACTGCATTGATGTGTCCAGGCTGATCCATCTGCATGCCTAAGCCCGGAGCATCAGCAAAGAGGAGTTCCGACCAGATCTCAACTTGCTACCTGGTGAAATTGTTACCTGGTGAACTTGTTACCTGGTGAAATGGCCCTGAGAAATTAGCCCCCAGTTGACGAACCTCGTCGCCAGAGCGTATTGTGATAACCTCGTAAGAATATCCTGACAGGGTGTTTACCGCGCTTGGCTGACAATAAAACAGACACCGCTCCCCCAGACGTTCAGCCTCGACGGCGAGTTGCCCGCATCCGCACCTTCTCCTCACTGAGAAACCGGGACTACCGATTTCTCTGGGTGGGAAACACCTTCAACAACGGCGCCAACTGGCTTCAGCAACTGACCGTGGGGTGGTTGGTGTGGGACCTGTCCCACTCGCCCTTCCTGGTAGGCACCGTTGGCGGCTTGAGAGCATTCCCCTTCCTGATCGTTGGCCCCTTTGCCGGTGTCATGGCGGACCGCCTGGACCGGCGCATGTTGGTAATCGTAAGCCAGACCGTGCTGGCAACCTCCGCTTTTCTCTTCGCCCTTCTGGTCGCTTCGGGTAATGTTCAGGTTTGGCACGCCTTCGTCTACACCATCGTTTCCGGCTGCGCCCACTCCATTCTGCAGCCGACTCGCAGCGCCCTGGTCGCCAACACCGTCCCCAGGGAAGACTTGCCTAACGCCTTCGCCCTGCAAGCAATGAGCGTAACCTCCTCCCGTTTCGTCTGGCCGGCCATCGGCGGGATCCTGGTGGGCGCCTTCGGATTCAAGTTCAACTTCTTCGTCGAGAGCGCCCTCTATATTGTCCTGGCCCTGCTGATTATCCCGGTGCGCACTCCCTACCGGGACCAGTCCCAGAGGCACCATGCCTCCGGCCTGGCCGACATGAAAGAAGGAATCGCCTACGTCTGGCAAGATAAGCTCATCCTTCAGCTGATCCTCCTCAGCTTCATACCTAACCTGTTCGTTCAGCCCTGCATCCACCTGCTGCCGGTGTTCGCCGGCGAGGTACTGAATCGCGGTCCCGAGATCTTTGGCACTCTTCTATCCGCCAACGGGGTGGCTGGATTCACCGCCACCGTGGTCATTGCTTCCGTAGGATTCGTCCTGGGCAAGGGTCAGGCCAGCCTGTTGACGCTCATCCTTTCTTCCGTCGGCGTCATCCTTCTGGGTCTGTCTCACTGGCTATTCCTGTCAGTGATCGCAGTGGTCATCATTGGTTTTGCCGGAAGCACCTTTCGCACCAGCAACAACACCCTGGTACAGACTCTGGTCCCGGACAACTTGCGCGGCCGAGTCCAGAGCATCTACCACCTTGACCATGGCCTCACTCCTCTGGCCAGCTTTTTCATCGGCCTCTTCGCCCAGTTTTATACCCCCACCAGAGCCGTAACCATCGTGGGCGTGGCCAGCCTGGTGTTGTCCATCTATTTCCTCCTGGCCTTTCACCGGGTCCGGCGGCTCCCATAGACCAGCCAGTATCGATATTCCGAATTGGTCCGCCCGCGCCGGCGATTCAACCAGTCCACAGGTCGATCACCCCCTTGGCCGCCTCTGGAACCGGTATCTCCAGGATGTCGGCCGGTTGCAGCCTGCCGCCGGGCTTGAGCACCCGCTACATTCCGGCCAGAACGCCGGCCTTGTTGGGCACCAGGTTGAATACACCGTTGGAAATAATTACGTCGGCCCATTCGTCGGTGATGGGGAGGTCTTCCAGGTAGCCCTCCCGGAACTCAACATTGTCGACGGCCGCTTCCTGGACCGGCCGGCGGGCCTTGTCCAGCATGGCCGGCGTCATATCTACCCCGACCACCTGTCCGGAAGCCCCGAACATGGCCGACGCGACGAGACTGTCCATTCCTGCGCCGGAACCCAGGTCAAGGACCTACTCGCCGGGACTTATTCGGCCCAGGGTGAAAGGCTGCCGGTTTCAGCGAACGAGCAGCGTCAGGAAGCTGGCCTCGAGCCAGCCAATCCGGCGTCTGATTTTAACCAGCACTACCAGCAATATTATTTGCTCCTCATTATTTAATCCTCTCCGATGAAACGGAGATGCCGCTGGTGCCCCAGGAATGCCTCCAATGTTGAGCTTATCCCCGGTTACCAGCCTCACCTTCGGAACGGTTTCTCCGATAAGTCGCCCAGAGGGCACCGAAGAAAGCAGCGGCATGGTCCTACATAACGAAAAGACCCTCGCCATGAGCGAGAGTCTCGACGGTTCGTGTTTCTGGTGGAGACGGGGGAGGGTCGAGTGTTCACTATTTGAAACAAACTGTGGTCGTCCGATTGCCTGGCGCATAGCGGGAGTCCTGCATCAGACCGAAGGGTGAACCGCTTGCCGAATACATTTCGCAACTCCGTAGAAGTGTATCCTTAGCCAGCCATTGTCGGCGAGAATCTTCTTGAATTGCGGAAACAGTGTACATACGAGTCACTCCAACTAACATTGGCTTGCCGCATTTTAACTGGGGCTTGGTAAATGACGGCGGTAGCAATACTGCCCGTCACCCTTCCTAAATCACCGCCACTGAGATTCAAAATGCAGTACCGGATCATCTACAAAATAAATAGGCCAGAAGGACAGCAAAATATCTAACAAATTTGAGCTCCCAAGAGTCGATTAAAATCCAACAAGTCGTCGATTTCCGTTGGCAACCCCATT
>DASTLM010000431.1:0-3546 GCA_035714945.1 Dehalococcoidia bacterium
GGCCGCCAACAGCAGCGGCCCATTACGGCACAGCTACGGCCCGGCCCGGGACTGGCTGATCGGCATCAGCGTAGTTGGCCCGGAGGGAGGGGAGACCAGGGCGGGCGGCAAGGTGGTCAAAAACGTCACCGGATACGACCTCAACAAGCTGTATACCGGGTCGATGGGCACCCTGGGCGTGATCGTGGAAGCGACCTTCAAGCTAGCGCCATTACCAACGGACTTCGGTGCGGTGGTCGCCCGGTTCCCATCGATGGGGGCCGCCACAACCGCAGCCAGCAATTTGCTGTCTCAAGTTTATGCCCCTCAAGGCGTCCACGTGGCGGACGCTCTGGTTGCTGGCCGGCTGGACCTGCCGTTCACCATTCCCCCAGATGGTGCCAGCGTCATCGCCTTCTGCGCGGGACGTCCCCGGGCGGTGCAGCGCCGGATGGTAGAATCGACGAAACTACTCCAGGTGCGCGGGTCCAGCCAGATGGAGCGCCTGGACGGACCGTCCGGGGCCGCCCTGCTGAGGCGGCTCACCGATCTGGGCTGGTCCGCCGTAACCGCCCCGCAGCTTGGTTTGAAGATCAACGTATCGCCTTCCCTGGTGGCTAAAGCGGTCACCTGGCACCAGGACGGCGGCATCGGCCCACCGGGCATCCTGGCCGATGCCGGCTTCGGCAGAGTGAACCTATTCTGGTGGGATGAAAATGCTCTCCCCATATCTGGAGTCATCGCAGCCATCGCCAGATTGAGGAGTATCGCCGGGGAGTCGGGTGGGTCGGTGGTCGTCGAACACTGTCCGCTGTTGGTCAAGAGGCAGGTAGATGTTTGGGGAGAACCTTCGGTCGAAGTCGAACTTATGCGGCGGATCAAGCACACCTTCGACCCTCTGGGAACGTTGAATCCAGGTAGATTCATGGGGAGGCTCTAGTGCCGGAACCCAAGTCGATGCCGCGTCTGAACCAGGAACCGGGCTTCCAGGGGACCGATGCCCCGGCCGAAGCTGACCTGTACCGCTGCGTGCACTGCGGCCTGTGTCTCAGCGCCTGTCCCACCTACGCCCACCTGGGAGTGGAAACCGAGTCGCCCCGAGGACGCATTGCCTTTATGAAGGCGGTGCACGAGGGTAGGATGGGAATCAGCGACCGCGTGGTATCCCACTGGGAGATGTGCCTCCAGTGCCGGGCGTGCGAGGCGGTCTGCCCGTCCGGGGTTCCCTATGGCCGCATCATGGAATACTCCCGCGCCCAGGTGCTGGCCCAGGACAAGCAGGGCGACGGCCTGAAACGCATCAGCCGGTTGTTCCTGAGGGCCGCGTTGCCCCATCCCCGGCGGCTGCGGCTGGGCGCCCACCTGATTCGGGTCTACCAGCGTTCCGGGCTACAGCTGTTGGTACGAGCATCTGGCGCGCTGAAATTACTGCCGGATCACCTGAGGGAACTGGAAGCGCAGCTTCCGTTGATGGGCCGCCAGTTCTTTGGGCCTACCCGGGACGCGTACCGGGCCCAACGGGAAAAGAAGCTGACGGTAGGGCTGCTGTCGGGGTGCGTCATGCCGCTGATGCAGGGCGGCACCATGCACGCCGCCGTACGGGTGCTGACCCGCAATGGGTGCCAGGTGGCAGTTCCCAGGGGTCAGGGTTGCTGCGGCGCGTTAAACCTGCACGCCGGGGATCTGGAGATGGGCCGGCAACTGGCCCGCCGCAATATTGACGTATTCCTGGCGTCAGGAGTTGATTACATCATCACCGCCTCCGCCGGGTGTGGTTCGACGATGAAGGAATACCATGAGTTGCTGAAAAACGACCCGGACTATGCCGATAAAGCCCGGCGGTTCAGCGACCTGACCCGGGACATCACCGAGTTTCTGGTGTCCCTGCCCTTCGAGCCGCCAAAAGCCCGGCTGGAACTCACCATCACCTATCAGGACCCCTGCCACCTGGCCCACGCCCAGCGGATTACCCAGCAGCCTCGCGCCATATTGAAAGCCATCCCCGGTGTGCGGTTGGTGGAGATGGAGCAGGCGTCCATGTGCTGTGGCTCAGCGGGTTTCTATTCGCTGGTGCAGCCCGACCTGGCGGGCAAGATACTGGAAAGCAAGCTGAAGAACGTGATCGCCACCGGTGCCCAGCAGGTGGTAACCGCCAACCCCGGCTGCATGATGCAGATTGAAATGGGACTCCGGGCTCGGGGCATCCTCGACCAGGTCCGTCACGTGGTGGACCTGCTGGACGAGGCCTACCAGGCGGAAACCGCGAACTTGGCCAGCGCGGAAGGACAACTCTAGTCCAGTCCAGCCTAGTCCAGTTTAGTCTAGTCCACCGGGCCATCCTCATCTTCACCTTGGTAGGCGGCTTCGACAATCTCAATAGCCCGGTTCGCCACGCCAAATGGAACATGGGCCGATGGAACGATCTGGGCTGCGCCCTCGATGTGAGTTACCTGGTCATCGAAGAAAATGTGGGGCTTATATACATTCAATATTCGCGCCTTGTCGATGCCCCCCAGAAAAAACGTCTGGTCAACTTGTATCCCCCATTCCCGAAGACTGGTCACCACGCGCTCATGGGCCGGGGCACTTCGCGCGGTCACAATGGCAATCCTGATTTTTGGCTGGTAGCCAGGATCTGACGCCATCCTCTCCCGCTCCCGTTTTTGCAGCTTGGCAACCTCGGTGAAAAACCGGTGCAGGGGGCCTTCCGGCAGAGCTTGCAAAGCCTTATCATGCTCAGATTTTTGGAATGCCTCGAGACCCTTCCCGTCATTTACCGACTCGGCCGAGTCATCTGCGATCACACCATCGAAGTCGAAAGCAATCCGCAGCTCGGGTTGGCCCTCATCGTCAATGAATTGGGTCGGAAATACCCTCCCAGCCGGAGCATCATTCATAATTGCTTCCTTGACATCGTTAGAATTAGCTGAAAGAAAAAGCGCGGCGTTGAATGCGTCCAGATACTGGAAGGGGTTCCCACCGCTGACAAATGCCGCACGGGTTATGTCTAAACCGTAATGCTCGATCGATTTAAACAGTCTGAGGCCCGTGTCTGGATCGTTGCGCGACAACAGAATCACTTCAACTGGGCTGTCACCCTCATCTACATCATTCAGGGCCAGCAGGCGTTTGATGAGAGGAAATGCTACGCCGCGGTCCAGAACAATATTCTCATGTTCTCGTTGGTACGCCCGGTATTTCTCGGTACCCAGTTCACGGTAAACCCGGTCCGAATCGGTCAAATCAAAGAGGGCACTAGAAGCCACTGCAATGACTAACTTTTCGTCGATCGGATAGGGCATAAATGAATTCTACCACCATGCCCGCCAACTGACATGCCGCCGTATTCGCCGTGCTTTTACCGCCGACTGCCATTGCCTGCCGGCCTACCCATCAAACTCCACCAGCGCCCGCTGGGCCGCTGCCAGGCTGGCACCAATGGCAACTTCGCAGTCCATCCTGGACAGGGCCTGCTCCAGGGCCGACAATACGGTGAACACGTTGGCTTCCCGCGCCCCTTCACCCATCAATCCGATCCGCCACACTTTGCCCCGAAGGTCGCCCAGC
>DASTLM010000432.1:0-2373 GCA_035714945.1 Dehalococcoidia bacterium
GCTGCGGATGACCCGGAACTGGTTGCCCCGGCTGAGAAACTCCAGTTCCACCCGGGATTCGTCGGCGCCGTAGGAGATCAATTCATCCTGACTGCGGCCCCGGGCCTTGCCCCAAACGCTCCAGGTGATGGCGTCCAGCAACGCCGACTTGCCGTGGCCGTTGCCCCCGCACAGACAGGCGACGTGCATTCCGGCAAAGTCCAGGACCGGAACGTTCTCCCGGTAACAGAGAAAGTTGCGGACGCTCAGCTTCAATGGGATCATGGGCTGATTTCAACGGCCAGGTTGGGTAGGGGGTCAAACATTTTATTCATGGCCAGCAAATTCCTGGTGTAAATTCCTGGTGTAAATTCCTGGTGTAGTTGGGCTCACCTTAACATCATGCCGCCCGGCAATTCCCCGTGCAATTTCCCCGTGCAAATCTCCCGTCGAAATCTCCCGTGTTATGGCCCGCGGTTATGATCCAACCAATGTCTGGGCCCATGATATTATGGATCCAGGCCCACCGGTAACTGTCCGGCAGCCGGCGCTGAGAAAAACTGGCGGAGGCGCCAGAAAGGCCAGATAATTATATCGTATAGCCATTTACTTGAGGAATTTTGCTGATGTTTGAAAACCTGTCGGAAAAGCTCACCGGAATATTCAACCGGCTGTCCAGCAAGGGCCGCCTGACCGAGAAGGATATTGATGAGGCCCTGGGTCAGGTGCGCCGTTCCCTGTTGGAAGCTGACGTCAACTTCCGGGTGGCCCGGGACTTCGTGGCCAGGGTCAAAGAACGTTCTCTGGGCGCTGATGTGCTGCAAAGCCTGACCCCTGGACAGCAGGTGGTCAAGATCGTTCATGAGGAGCTTACCCAGGTCCTCACCGGCGGTGACCATCGTCTGACCCTGGCCAGCCAACTGCCCTCGGTGCTGATGCTGGTTGGTTTGCAGGGTTCGGGCAAGACCACCACCGCCGCCAAGCTGGCGCTGCAGTTGCGAAAGCAGGGACATTCGTCGTTGCTCATCGCCGCCGACCTGCGCCGTCCCGCTGCGATTTCCCAGTTGCAGACCCTGGGCAAGCAGTTGGACATCGAGGTCTACTGGGAAGACCCCAGGTCCTCCAACATAATCCAGGTGGTCAAGGCCGGCGTGGCGCGGGCCAGGCAGTTGGGGACCCACTGGGCGATCATCGACACCGGCGGCCGGCTGCACATTGATGATGAGCTGATGGCGGAACTGGAGCAGGTCAAATCGGCGGTTTCGCCCCACGAGACGCTGCTGGTGGTCGATGCCATGACCGGTCAGGACGCGGTGAATGCCGCCCAGGAGTTCCACCAGCGGGTGTCTCTGACCGGCCTGGTTATGACCAAGCTGGACGGCGATGCGCGGGGGGGAGCCGCCCTGTCGGTAACTCGGGTCACCGGCGTGCCCATCAAGTTTGTCGGAATGGGCGAGCGTCCCGATGCCCTGGAGCCCTTCCATCCAGACCGCATGGCTTCCCGAATTCTGGCCATGGGGGACGTGCTGACCCTCATCGAGAAGGCCCAGGAGACTGTGGACGTGAACCAGGCGAAGGAGATGGAGCGCAAGTTCCGGCAGGCGACCTTCGACCTGGAGGACTTCCTGGCCCAGATTCAAAGCGTCAAAAAGATGGGTTCCCTGAGCCAGATCATGGAAATGATCCCCGGTATGGGCCAGATGAGCAAACGGATGCCCGCTGACTTCGACGACAAACAGATCAAGAAGGTGGAGGCGATTATCCGGTCAATGACACCGGGGGAGCGGCACCACCCGGAATTGATTAAAGGAAGCCGCCGGCGGCGCATTGCGATGGGTAGTGGCACTTCGGCCCAGGACATTAACCAGCTGTTGAACCAGTTCCGGCAGACGCAGAAGCTGATGCGCCAGTTCTCCAGGGGCCGCAACCCCCGCGGTTTGATGAATATGTTCAGGTAATATAAATCTCTTAATTTAAATCACTAAGCCATCCCGGCCCTCAACGCGGTGAACAGGTAGGCGGTGGCGTAGGTGCGGAAGGGCGACCACCGCTGAGAAAACTCCTCAATCTCAGCGGCGCTGAGTTTCTCGCTGCTGAAATACAGGTTGGAGATGGCCCGCTGCAATGCCAGGTCACCGGAGGGAAAGGCATCGGGTCGGCCCAACCCTCTTACCAGCAGCCATTGGGCGGTCCAGTGCCCCACTCCGCGAAGCTGCGTTACCCGGCGGACGACTTCCGCGTCCTCCAGGCTTTGCAGACCGCCCAGCCAGTCGGACCCGTCCAGCGCCGCCGCGGCGATCCCCCGGACGTACTCGGCCTTGCGTTGACTCAGCTTCAACCGTCGCAGGTCGGCCACCGAGGCGGCAGACAGCGATTCCGGGCGGGGGAAGGCGT
>DASTLM010000433.1:0-8109 GCA_035714945.1 Dehalococcoidia bacterium
TCCTTCACGTCCCGGGCGATGTTGGTCAACTGCATCGCCAGCCCCAGGTCAACAGCGTAGTCTTTGGCTTTGGGGTTGTTGTAGCCAAAAATATGAAGGGAGATCAACCCCACCACCGACGCCACCTGGTAGCAATATTGCCGCAACTCATCAAAATTCTGGTATCGGACCTTGACCAGGTCGGACTGGACCCCGGACAGGACTTCCTGGAAATACTCCTGGGGAATATCATATTTTTGGGCCACGTCGCCCAGGCCCAGAAACACCAGGTCCTCGGCGCGTTCGTGGTAGCTCCGGTCCAGCTTTCGGCGCAGCTCGGACAGCATCGCCAACTTTTCATCCAGAGAGCGTTCGCCGTCCACCGAGTCGTCGCAGTAACGGCAGAAGGTATAGGCCACGTAAATTGCCCGGCGCTGGGCCGCCGGCAAAGTCAGAAAGGCGTAGTAGAAATTCCTGGCTTCCCGCCGCGTGATCAGACGGCATTCTTCATAAGCCAGTTCCAGATCGGTCATGGCCGGGCCTCACCCGGGAAAGGAGCGGGCAAACCCAGGCCCAACCCCAGCTTCCAGCTCAACCAGGTGGACAGGAACAGGCCAGCTTTGCGCCGTCGGGACAGCCTCGGCCGGTTGGTCAGCACGTTGTAGTCCTGCCGCCGGATAGCCTCCAGCACCGCCACGCCGCCGCGAGTGAACAACGCCACGTCGAGCTTGACCGGGCCCTCCAGGTGATTCACCAGGTCCGCCCCCTCCCGAAACAGACTCATGGCCCGGTCTACCTCAAAGGAGAGCAACTGACGGAAGGCGTCGTTTTCCACTCCCCGGGCCAGTTCGGCCTCCGAGTAGCCAAACCGGGTCAGGTCCTCCAATGGCAGGTAAACCCGGCCCTTCCGGTAGTCACGGGCCACGTCCTGCCAGAAGTTGGCCAGTTGCAGGGCGGTACAGGTGACATCGGAAAGGTGCTGATGTTCGGCGTCTCGATAGCCAAATAGATAGAGGAACAGGTGGCCCACTGGATTAGCTGAACGGTCACAATAATAGAGCAAGTCGTCGAAGGTCGGGTAACGCTGGTCCCGCTGGTCCAAGCGGTTGGCTTCGATCAGTTTCAGGAAAGGGTCCCGAGGAATCCCAAAGGTCTGGATAGTTTCCCGAAGGGCGACCATCACCGGGTGGGTGGGAGTGCCGGCGTAGCAGGCTTCCAACTCAGTTTGCCACCAGCCCAGAAGTCTCAGCCGGTAAGCCGGAGCACTTTCGTCAATGGCAACTTCCCTCCCTCCGGCCAGCGCCGGGACGGTTGGCGGTGCCGCCTCATCGCCCAGGTCGTCGACAGTACGGCAGTAGCCGTAGATGGCGTGAACGTGGCGGCGTTTGGACCTGGGCAGCAGCCAGGAGCCAACGGTGAAGTTTTCGTAGTGGGTCTGGGCCAGCCGCTGGCAATAGCGGTAGGCTGCATCAGGAGTCCAGGTTATGTCCTGTGCCGCTGCTGGAATCATGTATACGGTCTATTCCCCGACTATTTGGACCATAACTTCCCGAGAACGAGGGCGGTCCAGTTCAATGAAAAATATGCTCTGATAGCGGCCAAACTGCATCGTCCCTTCAACCAGGGGTATGGTCTCACTGCTGCCCAACATCAACTGCTGCAGGTGGGCGTGACCATTGGGAGACTCATCTGGAGTCATATTCACCGTGCGGATTTTGAAGTTGTTATGGTTGTAGTCACCCAGGCGGGGACAGATTTTCTCCAGGAACTGTCCCATGTCTTCCAGCAACAGGGGTTCGTTTTCATTGATCTTCACCGCTGCGGTAGTGTGTTTCGAGTAGACCACCACAAAGCCGTTGTGGACCGTGGACTTGCCGACGCATTGACATACCCAATCGGTGATATCGATGAACTGGGGAGCCCCCTTGGTACTGAGCTGGAGACGAAAGGACTTGCTCTTCATTTTGTCTATTTTCCCTTTGTCTGATTTCCCTTTGTCTGATTTCCCTCGCGCCCTTCCGGGGAGATTGCGCCTCGGTGCGCCTCTTGGCCAATCCTAATCATACCGATTTAGTCGCTGCCGGCGGTCAGTTTACGGTGCCGCCCCAGGGCCAGCAAGGGCCAGTAATTGCGGTACAGGTGATACTTGATCATAAATCCGGCGGGCATTTCCAGACCCTGATAACCCCTTTCTCCCATTTTGGGCAGGTCCCTCGGCCGTTCCCCGCCCCCATACCCCGGGAACCCGGTGCCGGTGAAGTAGGGTTCCGCCCAGGTGCCGTCCTCTTGTTGAGTACTCAGCAGGTAAGCGACACCCCGACCCGCTGCCGGATGCCCAGCTTCACCGGCCGCCAGCAGGCCCAGCAACGCCCAGGAGGTCTGGGAGGCGGTGCTGGGGCCAACTCCGTGCAATCCGGGGTCAACATAAGACCCGCAACTTTCGCCCCAACCACCATCGCTGTTCTGATGGCCCAACAGCCAGTCCACGGCCCGGCGAATGTAAGGCAGCCGCATGTCCTCGCCGATGGCCGCTAACCCGGGGAGCACCGCGCCGATTCCATAGATGTAGTTTACGCCCCAACGCCCGAACCACGACCCATCGTTTTCCTGCTCTCTTCGCAGAAATTCGTAACCTCTTTGCAGCGGCAGATAGTCACGCCGATAACCCAGCCGGCCCAACATCTCCAGAACATGTCCGGTTACATCGGCGCTGGGCGGGTCTAGCGTCTCACCAAAGTCGGAAAATGGCAGTCGGGCCAGATACTTGCGGTTGTTGTCCTTATCGAAGGCCCCCCAGCCCCCATCCCGGCACTGCATCGCCATCATCCAGTCCACGCCCCGACGCACTGCCGCGTCCTTTCTAGACTTTTCGGCCATTCCCAGATCGGCCTGAATCAGGGACATAACCACAATTGCAGCATCATCAATATCGGGATAAAGGTCGTTGTGAAACTCGAAGGCCCAACCACCGGGTTCCACATCCCTGGCCCGCACCTGCCAGTCGCCGCCGGTCAGGATTTGCTGGCCCAGCAGCCACTGGCCCGACTTGCGGACCATCGGGTCGTCGGGGGCAATGCCCGACTCCAGTAACGCCAGTTGCGCCAGACAGGTGTCCCAGACCGGCGATATGCACCCCTGAATGGTCATGGTATCCTCGGTCTCAATGGCGAAGCCCTCAATTCCGGCAAAGCCTCGCTCGATTACCGGGTGGTCTGCCGCATAACCCAGATGGTGCAGGGCGATCAGAGAGTAGGCCCAGGGCGGCTGGATCCCGCCCCAGGATCCGTCGTCTTCCTGATGGGAAAGCACCCACTCTTCCACCTTGCGCGCCGCCGTGTTACGAAAGGTACGAATTGGAAATCGGCGGTACAGGCCGATGAGTTGGTCGGCATGATAGAACAGGGTTTCCCAACTCAAACTGGGAGCTGGTTTGGGCAACGAATAGTCGGTCTCTTGACGAGGCTGCGCATAAAGCTCGTCGATATCCGACCCCTGGGGGACAGCACAGGTGGGATGGTCGGTCAAGACCACCGTCAAAGGCACCACGGTAGGCCGCGCCCAGCTAGAAAATTCGTAGATGTTAAAGGGGCACCAGGCCGGCAGCAGCAGCATCTCCGGGGGCATGTTGGGCGTGCCCTTCCAGTCCCATTGCTCAAACAGGGCCAGCCAAATCTTGGTGAAGACCCGTGCCTGGGCAACGCCTCCCCTGGCTAGAATGAACCGCCGCGCCTTTTGTAAGGGCGCTGACTCGGCCGAGTATCCCGCCAGCTTCAGCGCAAAATAGCACTCCACCGAGGTGCTGAGGTCACCGGGAGCTTCATAATATTGACCCCACGAACCATCATCCCGCTGCTTGCTAACAATGTAGTTGGTGGCTTTCCGCCACTTCTCCCGGTCCACCTTTCCCAGGAAGTAGGACAGCAGGATGTACTCGGCCTCCATGGTGTTGTTGGACTCTAACTCGCCCCACCAGTAGCCGTCCTGGTATTGTGTGCACCGAAAGTAGGCCTGGCTGCGCCCAATTGCCTGCTCAATTGCGGGCCCCGCTGGCCGTTGAACCGGAAATTCAGAAGTGTGTCTGAGTCGTTCTTCTTCGATTAGCAAGGCCGCCTCCCAGCCAACTCCGGAACGGGAGATTTTTGCAGTTTCACCTTCATTCGATATTACCGGCCAAAATTACCGGCCAATATTATCGGCCAATATTATCGGCCAATATTACCGGCGTAACCATAATCAGTGAACCACCGGACTGCCTGCTCCAGGGCGCCCTCCACCGGACTCTGGGGCAACTTCAACTCGCTGACCGCTTTCTGGCAACTTACGTACATCGGCGTTCTGGACAGCCTCAGTCCCTCCAGCGGTATCCTGGGCTCACGGCGCAACAACCCTCCTTCCCAGGCCTGGTCAATATACCCGGCCCCGATGGCAACCCAGAAGGGCAACCGCCAGCGGGGCGCTGGCCGTCCGGTCAACTCCGCCAGCAACTGGAACACTTGCTGCAACGACAGATTACGATTGCCCAGCAAGTAACGCTGTCCAGGTACTCCCCGCTCCATCGCCAGGATGTGGCCCGCCGCTACATCCGCGACATCCACCAGGTTCATGCCGGTGTTCACGTAGGCGGGAATCTTGCCCTGGAGGAAGTCCAGCACCACCCGTCCGGTGGGGGTGGGTTTCACGTCCCAGGGACCAACCGGCGCCGTCGGGTTGACCACCACCACCGGCAGACCTTCAGCGGCCATCCGCAACGCCAGCTGCTCCGCCTGGTACTTGGATTTCTTGTAATGTCCGACCAGGTGGTGCGAATCGGCCGGGACATCTTCTGAGCCAAGTCCTCCCGGCAGCAGCCCGACGGTGGACACGGTGCTGGTGTACACTATCTTTTCGACGCCCCATCGCCGGGCCTCCTCCAGCACAATCCGGGTGCCATCCACGTTGGTGCGGTAGATGACCCGGACATCCCTGACCCAGAAGGTATAGACCGCGGCGCAGTGGAACGCCGCCTGACACCCGGTGATGGCCCGCCTCACCGACGCGGCGTCCAGAACATCGCCGGGCACCTGCTCAATGCCGGTATCCTCGATTGTCAAGGTGTTGCTCCCGGGACGGACCAGGGCCCGCACCTGGTAACCGCGCCGCCACAACTCCCGGGCCAGGTTACCGCCAATGAATCCGGTGGCGCCGGTTACCAGGACCTGCATCAAATGGCGGTCATTGGCTGGCGCCTGGCGGACGCTCCCGGGCCGATAATTCCCGGTTCGATAATTCCCGGTTAAACCCATAGTTAATGAAAGCCAGTCCGAATCGAATCAAGCTGGACTGAGCTTTACTTCTCATACCGGCCAGGGCCAGCATGGCCGGCGCCCGCCAGGGCCTGGCCATGACCCGGAAGGCAGTCTCCACCGGGCGTCCTGCCAGCCCCAGTAAATATTGGGGCAGGGCCAGACTAGCCGGGTCCAGCACCGCCCGCACCGACAGGAAGGGCACCCTGGCATCGGTCGCGACCTCAGCCACCCAGTAGTCTTCCATATTTACCGTGCCGACCTGATGCTGCCGGTAAAGTGCCCCTTTATCATCCGGGGTCGCGATGACCTGGTTAACCGTCAATGAATTACCCTGCACCACCGGCAATTCCACGGCCACCGCCGCCAGTCTGGCCTGCTGCCACAATTCACCGTCGGCGGCAATCAAGTCTCCCGACTCGGCATAGTAAAAAGTAGGGAGCAGCAGGTCGCCACACTTCAGGACCGGGTCCAGGCCGCCGGCAAATCCCAACATGAGCAGTGCGTCTCCTTCATGCCAGCGACGGGAGTCCAGAATTCTGCTGATGCTGGACTGGGCACGCTCCTTCCCGATGCCGATCACGTGCATATTGACCGGCTCCGAACGGCGGCTGATTAACGCCCGCCGCAAGTGGGCCAACTCTTGCTCCATCGCCGCAATAACGGTCAGCATTTGCTTCTCCCCGCTAGGCCGCGGTGATCCCGCCTTTATGGGCCGCCCCGGACCGGATCAAGGTCACCCAGTCTCTGGGAGTGGTCACTGCCTGGAATATTGTCGCCGACTCAAAGCCGCAGTGCATCATACAGTTGGCGCACCGGGGGTCCCGACCCACTCCGTACTGCTCTTCCCACAGCTTTGGGTCGTACAGTTCTTCAACGTTGTGAACATGCTCATCGGCCAGCGGATAGCAGGGTTTGCGCCAGCCCATCACGGTGTAGGTGGGGTTAGACCAGGCGCTGCACTGGTACTCCCGATGCCCCTGCAAAAAGTTCAGGTAGAGGGGGTTATTATAAAACCGCATGCCTTCAATATTTGCTGGATTGAGCAACCTCTTGAAGATGGCCCGCGACTCCTGGCGGCTCAAAAACAGGTCCGGGTCGGGGGCGTCCTTGAAGTCATAACCCGGGGAGATCATGGATCCTTCCACCCCCAGGTCACCGACGTAGCGGAACATCCGGTGCAGGTCCGCAACATCGCTGTTCCTGAACACCGTGGTATTGGTGCAGACCCGGTACCCCCGGTCGAGGGCCATCTCGATGCCCTGGACTGCCTTCTGAAAAACGCCCTTACGAGCGACCGATTCGTCGTGCTTCTCCTCCATGCCGTCCAGGTGAATAACCCAGCAGAAGTATTTGGAAGGCGGAATCTTTTGCACCATCCGGTCCAGCAGCAGGGAATTGGTACAGCAATAAACGAAGTATTTTTGTTCCACCAGGCGGTTGATTATCTGATCGATCTGCGGATGAATGGTCGGCTCGCCGCCGGCGACGGAAACTATGGGCGCCCCCGACTCCTTTACCGCGTTTAGCGCCACCTCCACCGGCATCATTTTATCCAGCACCGGCTGGTACTCACGAATGCGGCCACAGCCGGCGCAGGCCAGGTTGCACATCTCCAGGGGTTCCAACATCGTAACCAGGGGAAAACGCTGGCGGCCCCGCATCCGGTTCTTCAATATGTACCACGCCAGACGAAAGGACAGTTCCATTGGCCTTTTTGCCGGTTTCATATTCACAACCTCAAAGGTTTCAAAGCTTACGCGAAAGGCACAACTTCCAGCAAGCCCTAATACTGGCGTCGGGCCAGGAAATCCACCAGCTCGGCGACTTCGGCCCTGGCCCAGCCCGGCAGCGCGACCTGGGCCAGGGCCTCGACCGCAGATTCTGCGCTCTTCTGGATCAACCTTTCGGCATACTCGGGAGCGCCCACCTCTTCCAGAATGGCCGTCACCCGCTCCACGTCGGAGGCGTCCAGGTTTTCCTGACCGTATATACGTATCAGATCCTCCCGGGAACCGCTGCTGGCCTTCTCGAAAGCAAATACCACCGGGAGAGACTTTTTTCGGCGGCGGATATCATTGTCGCTGGACTTGCCGGTGGCGTTTTCATCACCCCAGATCCCCAGGTAGTCGTCGCGTATCTGGTAGGCCCGACCCAGGTAGCTGCCGAACCTGGCGAAGGCATCGGTAGATTGGCGGTCATCGGTGGCCAGTAACGCCCCAATGTGCAACGAGCTGCGGATCAATGCGCCGGTCTTGCAGGCAATCATTTGCAGATAATCGTGAGCGGTGATATTGGCCCTGGACTCGAACACCAGGTCCAGGCACTGGCCTTCAATCATCTCCAGATAACTTTCGGTCAGAATCTCGGAAACTTTGAGCGTTACCGATGGCGTAACGCCAGACCTGTTGCAACCCAGGATCTCCAGATCGCCCAACGACTGCATCGTGTCCCCGGCTAGCAAGGCCTTGGGAATACCCCATAACCCCCATACGGTGGGCTGGTGACGACGTTCCAGGTCCTGGTCTTGAATATCATCGTGAATTAATGAGAAGTTGTGGATCAATTCCAAAGCAACCGCGGCGGGCAGGGCTTGCCGCAAGTTGCCCTGCAAGGCTTCGCAGGCGAACATGCACAGCGTCGGACGAAGGGCCTTGCCCTGGGCTGAAGGATTCGCGGCTGGCGCACCGGTCTGGTCTACCCAGCCCAGATGGTACCGCATCAGGATGGCAAGGTCGTTGTTGCCCGACGCCGGGGCAACCTGGGACAACTCCTGCTCCACCATGTCCTTGTATCTGGCGAACATCGCGGGCAGACCTGGTCCTGGTCTGAGGTTGGCTACACTGCG
>DASTLM010000434.1:0-4023 GCA_035714945.1 Dehalococcoidia bacterium
AATCAGAAACAGTTCAAGCTTGTTCTTGTCCCGAATCATCCCCTGGTGCATCTTGCACTTGCCTTCAATTATGTCAACCAGGTCGTAGACAATCCGGTTTTCCAGCCCCATCACTACATCCAAATTGCGCAGGCCGATATCGGTATCAATGACTACCACTTGATGACCGCGCATGGCCAATCCGGTGCCGATGTTGGCCGTGGTGGTGGTCTTGCCCACACCACCCTTTCCTGAGGTGATGACTATGGTCCTACCCGTCATACAATGTTCCTCCACTATATTCCCCGAACCGCCCGGTATATGGTGCCACGTAGACCGACCTTCGACGAACGTAGGCGATCCTGGCATTGGCGCTGCTGGACCTGGACCGCTTCCTGGGTTTGGGGTCCACCCCCACATGAGGCCCGATCTGCAGTCGCGGGGTCTCGAAGTTCTGAGCGATTATGGTAGCCTGAATGTCCCCACTGGCTCCCGCATGGGCAAATCCCCGCAGACTCCCGAAGACTAGAATGTCGCCGTCAGCGATGATCTCACTGCCCGGATTGACGTCGGCCATAACCACCACGTCTCCGGGATAGCGGATCACTTCCCCGGAACGGCAGTGAGTCTTGATCAGCAGGGCTTCATTGCCCCGATTCAGTCCGGACAATTCCCGGTCCAGTCCGGTTCTTTTTACCGGAGCGCCTTCGGGGCGGCCGGCTGCCTCCCCCCGGGTCTCGATATCAGTGCCCCTGGACGGGCCATTGTCAGGACCTTCAACGGCCCTGGCGGCTTCGGCCACCACAACGGTGTCCGCCGCCACCGGACCCCTGGGAGGCGCCTCCGTCTCCTGGTCAGGATTTGCGACAGCATCCCCAGGAATCGAAGGCTTGACCGCCTCGACCCGCCGAGAGACTTCCATAATATAGGGTGCCCACAACTCCAATCCGGCCGCGCCAGGCGGGTCGGAAGTTGGCGGCTTCCAGAAAAACCGGGGGTCGTTGTGCGCAATTTCCTTGCTTACGGGCTCTTTGCTTACCCGCTCTTCCCTGGGGGATATTGCCACACCAAACCCCATGTCCTTGGAAATCGCTTCTTCCAGGACATTGGGGGGGCACCAGAACCGGGATACGGTGACACCAGACTCCTGCTCAATCAGTTCTTTGATCCCAGTCAGTTCTGCCCGGTCCAGCATGCGCCGACCGACATTGACCGTGATTGTACCTCTGGAATACATCAAACGATTGGCCAACAGGTGGTTCCGCAGCCCCTGGACCACACCATCAAAGGGGGTGGAATCGTCAATATCCAGGTTCACGTTAGAGCCCCGTCCAGTAACCTGGACCACTCTGGTTTCCAACATAGCTTGCTCTCGATCAGCCTACAGGTCGGTCGCTGGGCTACCCAGCAACGAATAAATTCCCGCGGTTGAGGATAAATAGCCCGAATAAATTGAAGCGGCGAACCCCGGTGATCATCACCGGGAGCGAGGCAACAACCCGGCAACCTGAAACCTGGTCCACCCAACGTTGTACCTGGGTTATATCAGTTGGGATTTTCTCAAGTCAAGGTGCTCCGACCTCAATTTTCGGGGCATTCCGGGATGGTAACTCGGGACTTCCGGTTAGAGGGTAACCATTATGTTACAATGAAAAATAGTTCATTATCGGGCACCATTTGCCCCGGAGTCTTGGTGTGAACCGGTCTCATATTTTGTGGTTTGTCCTTGTGGTGGCGGTTGGCCTGTCTGCCTTCGCGTTGGGTTCCAGTTACGACCTGGGACTCCCGGGGAAATTCGGCGGCCGCAGCAACCAGACCCCGGCGGACCTGCCTCCAGAGTTTGACCGTCTGGCTGAAGTGTGGCAAATACTGGGGCGCGACCACATTGATCGGGAGCTCCTGGATCCCGCTGTCGTTAGCGATGG
This sequence comes from Dehalococcoidia bacterium, assembly GCA_035714945.1. GTDB lineage: Bacteria > Chloroflexota > Dehalococcoidia > Lucifugimonadales > UBA3495 > Casp-Chloro-G3. Next base: position 1,905 of record DASTLM010000434.1, read on the forward strand.
GGCCATCCGAGGCATGCTCCAGTCCCTGGATGACCCTTACGCCTCCTTCCTGGACGCCGACCAGTTTGGGGTAGAGGCCCAGGACTACCAGGGATTCTTTGAGGGTATTGGTGCCCAGGTAGCGATGCAGGATGGCCAGGTGGTCATTATCGCTCCCATGCCAGATACTCCGGCCCAACGGGCGGGTATACGCCCGGGCGACATCATCCTGAGCATCGATGGAGAAAGCACCGCGAACATTTCTCTTCTAGAAGCGGTTTCCAAAATTCGTGGCAAGAAGGGCACCACGGTCGAACTCCTGGTGATGCACCTGGACGACGGAGAACCGGTCACCGTCGTGGTGGAACGCGGCGAAATCCCGCTGAATAGCGTCAGCTTCACCATGCTGGAACATGGCCTGGGCCATTTGATGATATTCAATTTTGCCGATAACACCAGTGACGAAGTGGCAGCGGCCTTGCAGGAATTCAATGACTCCAATGGCATTGGGCTGGTGGTGGACTTACGTAACAACCCCGGCGGACTGCTGCGGTCGGTGGTGGACGTCGCCAGCCAATTTCTGGACGACGGGATAGTTCTGTACGAAATCGACTCCCGAGGCAAGCGCACCAATTGGGACGTCAAATCCGGCGGCAACGGGCGCGGCTTCCCGGTGGTGGTTCTGATTAACCAGTTCAGCGCCAGCGCCAGCGAGGTGTTGTCCGGGGCCCTGATGGACCATGACCGCGCTGCTCTGGTTGGCACTACTTCCTTTGGCAAGGGCAGCGTCAACACCCTGCGGCCCTTGAGCGACGGCTCGGGAATATACTTTAGCATCGGCCGGTGGTACACCCCCAAGGGGACCCTGATCGAAGGTAAGGGCATCACTCCAGATGTTGAGGTGGAACTGCCGCCGGGCGCCACCGCCGCGACGTCAGATGTCCAACTAAACAAGGCGATCGAGATTCTGGAACAAGAGATAGCTAAGGTTGGCTAAGACTAAGAAAAAGGCTGGCGCAACGGAAAGCAACGACCGCACCATCACCGTAAATCGCAAGGCCTTCCACGACTACGAAATACTGGAAAAATACGAGGCTGGGCTGGTGCTGACCGGCGCCGAGATCAAGTCAGTGCGAGGTGGCCGGGCGGATTTGCGCGACGCCTATGCCCGTCTCCAGAACGGTGAATTGTGGTTGGTTAATGCCCACATTGCGCCCTACGACCCGGCCAGCATCCACAATCACGACCCGAGACGGCCGCGCAAGCTGCTACTGCATCGGAGCCAAATCGCCGAGTTGAACGCCGCCGTGGCCCAGAAGGGCCTGACCATCGTCGGCCTCCGCATTTACATCAAGAACCACTTCGCCAAGGTCGAGTTGGGCCTGGCTCGGGGCAAACGGCAGTATGACAAGCGCCAGACAATGATCGAGCGGGAGTTGGACCTGGACGCCCGTCGGGCAGTTCGGGCCTACGGGTAGACCCTTCCCACAAATTTTACTGCAAGATTTTGCTGCCGGCAGTTTTTCTTTTCGGGTAGTTAGCATGGCTGGTCTCGATGCGGCGCTCCAGTGCGATTGCCCTGCATTGCGGTCTCCAGATTACCTGGCGTTAGGGAAATTGGAGTATACTCAACCACTGATGAAATCCCGTCCTGACCCTCGACCTGATCTCTCAACTTTGCCTCCCACGGAAGGGTATCGGGGTCGGGCCAGGACGGTACCGAGTAGGAGGGAAACTTGATCAGGAGCCTGGGCGAAAAGACCCCAAAAATTGCCGAGACCGCTTGGGTGAGCGAGGCTGCCTACGTCGTCGGCGACGTGGAAATCGGCGAATACTCCAGTATCTGGCCCGGCGTCACCATCCGAGGGGACGGCGAAAGGGGGATCATAATCGGCAATTACGTGAATGCCCAGGAGGGAGCTGTAATCCACGGCAGCGGAATGGTGGTCGAGGACTACGTGACCATTGGTCACAGCGTGGTGGTGCATGGGGACCGCATCGGTGAAGGCTGTCTGCTGGGCAATAACTGTACTTTCCTGCACCGCTCTACTCTGGGGAAGCGTTGCTTGATTGCTGCCAACTCGGTGGTATTGGCCAACACCGACATCCCAGACAATTCATTTGTCACCGGAGTGCCCGG
>DASTLM010000435.1:0-2680 GCA_035714945.1 Dehalococcoidia bacterium
ACCCGCTGGTGGTGGAGCAGGAAGAATTCCAACGCATCCATGGTCTCACCTCCAATTCAGATTGCCTAGAATTGTAGGCAGACACGGGAGATCTTGCATCCGGCATTTGCCGGAAGAAGGAGAGCTCACGGAAGCGGCTAAACTACGCCATCCCGGACCAGCGCTGATACGCATCGGGCGACCTCCTGCCGTCCGCGAGGGAATCTGTCCCGGTAAGGCCCAAGTAATGCGGCGGCGATAAACCGCATATTTAATGGCAGTCGGTCCTGGATGGGGTCGCCAATGGCCCTGGCGAAGGTTTGGTTGACGTATATGAAGCGGTTCAGCGGGTCGGTGAGGAAGGCCGGGACGGCGAACAGTTTGAGGGAAAGTGCGACTTGCCGAAGCCTGCGACAGGCTGGCAGGGAGCCATGCGGGACTCCGCAAATTGAGCAGGCCATACCGCTAGCCTCCGCCGTCAACGGGTGCGGTAGATCCTAACGGGCAATGCCCATCCGACTGGCAAGCTGCTCTGCCACCTGACGCAGGGAGTTCAGAATGGAGATGGCTGGCTGCCAGCAACCCGGCGTCCGGGGTAATGGTGTCGCCTCGGAACTCCAACCGAACGCGCCGGTCAAATCGCACTTTCAGGGGAGGTCTGGTGCTTTCACCCATCAGGTGCCTCCACCGGCGTTACGACTCTCATGCTAAAGCTTGCTTTGCTGCTGCGATTATACCCCCTCATGGCCCTTGTAGGTCTCTATCAACTGATGTCTGAAGCCCTTTTACCATCGTCCTGCGACACTGTCAATCAAGTTGATCTGGCAAGTTGATCTGGGAACACCGCTGCCCTCTTTGTGCCTTACCTGCATCGGCCTTCAACCTTCAATGGGTGGCATGTCCAGCCCCGTGTCCGGTATCGCTCTCCGGCCCTGTCCCCACATATCCCCGCAGTTGGTCGTAGCGACTGACCTGGGCGGGGGTGAGTATTGCTTTGAGTTCCACGTGGGCTGCCAGGTGGGCCCTACGCAACTGGCCCTCAACCCGGGCAATTTCTGCTGTGAGGTCCTTCAGCGAAGGCTTCGTGACCGAACCCTGTCGAAAGGCCTGGTCCAGCTCCGCTTCCCGATCTACCAGCTCTCGGCCCAGGGTCTGGGCCTCCTTCTGCATGGCGGCAAAGATGTCCTGAACGACGCCCTCCTGCTCTGGGGTCAGGCCCAGCTCGCTGGTCTATTGCAGGACGTGTGTGGGTCCCGGGTAGTGGTTCAACTCGGCGGCTAACGCATAACCTGCTCCCCGGCCAGCGAGCAGGTCCTCCACTTTTTCCGGGGCCAGGGCACCAATGGGCCGGGCCTGCCAGCCAGCATATGGCTGGGCTGGGATGGTACGATCTACAACGGCGCTGGGCGAAGAAGGACTGGGAGTTGGTCCCTGGACGCAACCGCCAGCCAACAATGCGATCAGGAACAGTGTGGCCGCAGTTGATAGAATCCTCAAGAAATTACCTCTCTTTATGCCTCTCCCACGTATACTGTCACGCCCTCCAGATAATGCAAGTCCTGGCGGTGGAAAGCATAGTGGGGACATTCTATATCAATTATTTGCCGGATAAGATCGGCATCTTCATCGCTGATGAAGGAGCGACGCTCATCATTGGTCACCCAGCGCTCCAGCAGACCTGTCATGTATTCAACTTGCAGACTAGTGAAAGGCGGGAGCAGCTCCAGCAGAAAGGTCTTGGCTGACACGTTTACCAGGCCGGCGTCTCGCAGCAGTTGGGTCCAGCCGTAGGGATAGCGCACAGCTCCTTCGCCGCCACGCACTCGCGACTGGAACCAGCGCTGGAAAGCCAGCTCCAGGCGCACCTCCAGCCCTGGTTCGCCAATACCCAGGTCATCGGGGAGAAAGTGCGGGTGGAGTCCGCCTTCGCGCAGTGCGAAGCGGCCCCCAGGCTTCAACATCCGGCGCAGCTCCCGCACCCCGGCTCGCTGGTCGGGCAGGTGATGGATGGTGCGGCTGGACCACACCAGGTCAAACTGATAGTCCTCAAACGGCAGATGCTGAATGTCGCCTTGGTGGAAGGACATCCGTTCTTTGAACGGGCTATCGTCCATCCGCTCCCGGACTGTTTGCAGCAACTCCGGAGTCACATCCAGAGCGGCCATGGTCCCTCCTGGACCAACAGCCTCCGCTAGCAACTGGGTGAAGCCGCCGGCACCAGAACCAGCTTCAAATGCTGCGGTACCCGGTCTGACGTTTAACCAGCCGATGATCTGCATGTATGTGGCAGTGTAAAAGGCATCGGAGCGAAGTAGGTTTGATCGATCATAGGTGTGGTGGCCATGCCCATGTCCGTGGCGGTCGCGGTGGGAGTGGCCGTGGTGATGACGCTGTTCTGTAGCCATAATCAACCTCCATGTCCTGGTGAATATCTCACAGTGTATGTCTCACAAATGTATTTGGAGATTATATATCTGACGAGTGAGTTGCGGAATGAGGCAAATATTTAGCACGGGCAAGATTCTTTCATGAGGTAAGACCACCGGCAAAAGTTATTGTCGTTTAACAGCAATGATTGGAAACTCCCCGACGGCTACAGCTTTTGCCACATCTCCCGCCTCAGCATAGTAATCGAAAGCAAGACCAAGATTGTTCAAGGTTTCTTGAAGCTGGGCGCTCCTATCGAAGGCGGCGGCCCAGG
>DASTLM010000436.1:0-4370 GCA_035714945.1 Dehalococcoidia bacterium
AATGGGGCCGCTACCACCGGCGGCGGCGGCGCAATCCTCAACGCCGGCACGGTAACCCTGAACGGCGCTAGCAGCATCTTCGGAAACAGTGCCACCAGCAGCAGCGGCGGCGGCGGTATCCGCAACAATGGCGGCACGGTAACCCTGAACGGCACTAGCAGCATTTTTGGAAACACCGCAACCAGTAGCAGCGACAACAGCGGCGGCGGCATCTTTAACAACGACGGTAGGGTAACCCTGAACGATGCCAGCAGCATTCACGACAATACCGCCGCCAGCGGTGGCGGCATTCGTAACAACGGCACGGTGATCCTGAATGATACTAGCAGCATCTTTGGAAATATTGCCACCGGCAGCAGCGGCGGCGGCGGGATCCGTATGGGCGAAGGCGAAGTAACCCTGAACGATGCTAGCCGCATCTTCGGAAACACTGCCAACGGCACCAACAGCGGCGGCGGCATCCGCGTGGATGGCGGCGTGCTCACACTGAACGGTAGTAGCAGCATTTCTGAAAACATCCCGGACGACATCACCCTAGAGTAGCCCGCTAGCCGGCTGCTGAAGAATGGGGGTTGAGCAGGCCACCAGCAGAACCGCTTATCCTGCTTCCTTACCTCTTTGCGGGCTTGACCATTCGGATTATCGGCGGCACTATATCATCACCCCACAAACCGCGGTGGGAACCGGTCTCCAACCCAGGGACATTGGAGGGGGACGGATGAGCAGCCCGGCCGAAAGAGATTTCTATGGCGCGGAGACCGTCGGTGACGCCGAGGAAGGAGTTGCCGAAGCAGTCATTGCACCAGTTGTCTCGCTCAAAGCGATGTCCGAGGTATTCCTGGTGGCCTTGCGATTGGGGCTGACCTCCTTCGGAGGCCCCATCGCTCATCTGGGCTACTTTCGGGATGAATATGTTTACCGCCGCAAATGGCTTGACGAGCAGAGTTATGCCGACGTCATCGCCCTGAGCCAGTCGCTGCCCGGCCCGGGCAGCAGCAAAGTGGGCATTATCATTGGCACAATGCGCGCTGGGCTGCCCGGCGGGATATTGGCCTGGCTGGGCTTCACCATGCCCTCGGCGATGGCTTTGATCCTGTTCGCTTATGGTGTGCAGCATTTCACCACCGCCGACGCCGGGTGGTTGCACGGGCTGAAAATTGCAGCAGTTGCGGTGGTGGCACTGGCGGTATGGGGCATGAGCCGCAACCTGGCGCCGGACCGGCCTCGGGCGACCATCGCAGTCATTGCCGCCATCGTTGCGCTGGCCATTCCTACTGTACTCACCCAGGTCCTGATCATCGCCGTGGCGGGCATAGTTGGCTGGCGGATATTGCCGGCAGCCATTGTCACCGGCAAGCGGGTACCCCTCGCCGCGAGGGTCAAGCCATGGGTCGGCATGCTGGCTCTAGCGTTGTTCTTCATCTTGTTGTTCGGGTTGCCGGTGGCCCGGCAGGTGATCGGCGGCGGGCAGGCCCTGGCGACGGTGGACAGCTTCTACCGGGCCGGATCCCTGGTGTTTGGCGGCGGCCACGTGGTCTTGCCGCTGCTTCAAGCGGAGGTGGTGGGTCCAGGTTGGGTGGACAATGAAGACTTCCTGGCTGGATACGGGGCTGCCCAGGCGGTGCCTGGCCCCCTGTTCACCTTCAGCGCTTACCTGGGCACGGTGATGTCACCCCAGCCCAACGGGGTCGGGGGCGGCCTGCTGGCCCTGGGGGCTATTTTTGTGCCTGCCTTCTTGCTGTCCATCGGGCCATTGCCCTTCTGGGACGTATTGCGAACCAGACCGGCTTTTCAATCGGTGTTGCGGGGCATCAACGCATCGGTGGTGGGTATCCTGCTGGCAGCCCTGTACGATCCGGTGTGGACCAGCGCCATATTCACGGCGGAGGATTTCGCCCTGGCGGCGGGGGCGCTGGTCCTGTTGGCCCTCTGGAAGTTCCCCCCCTGGTCCGTGGTAGTCCTGTGTGCTTTAGGCGGCATGCTCATTGCGTATGTTTGATCGGGTTCGATCGCTATCAGGAAGCCGCTACCGAGGTCAGTTCCCTGGCTGCCTGGGCCAGGCCAGCCTGATCCGGCGGGTTCAGCAAGATAGTGGAAGAGGTTTGTCACGGGCAGTCACTCACCACCACCATTCACGTCCGCCGTCTCAGCGGCCCCACCATTATAATACCTTTGTTTTTCAGCCAAACTGTACTAGGTTTATGTACGTCTAGCAGAAGGGGACGGGCCGAGGGGCTCGTGGCGGGAGACAGAAAGACGGTCCAAAGGAATCGCTGGGTCAGTTGTAGATAGTCGGTTGTCCACTCAGCTGTGCCAACCCATTCCTATGAAATAGCCACGTAAGTAAGCTATTTGTCCACCATGGGCGATATTATCCCAAATCATCCTTCCCAAGGCCTCTGCCACAGATCGGCGTTCGCGATAAGGTGGCATTACTTTGCCACCACCAAGCTGAACGCCGATTACATTCCGGTTGTCCAGTTGACTACTACTCAGCGAGGATAGTACCACTCGGGCGTCTTCCTTTACGGCCTCATAGTACCCTAACTGCACATCACGTGAGGGAGCATTCCATTGTCCCACTTGCTGTGCTGTCCAGCCGACACCCCTCAAGTGAGGATCATCGCCCATGCCGAACTTTTGGTTCCACCCGTCACGAGTCCAGACTTGGGTGCTTCCATTAAGACGAGTGTGAATGAATATGTCCATAATTCGGTTCATGTGCCATAGGGTCCAGGCGATGGAATTGCACTGTTCGTTCGGGAGTTGTGCCAGGGTCCCCTCATCCAACCCATCGAGAGCGCTATCGACCATCTCCCAGTTAGCCTCTAGAGCAGCCATAACCGCGTCATTAGCCGCCATAACTCTCCTCAAGTATGCCTTCTTCCATACCCCGTCGGGAGTAGCTCAATCGCCAGGGCAGACCTTTGGTCGCCGACCAGAGACCCATGAAGTCAGTAAGTTTCGGTGGAAGCTGGAACGGAATCACGGCTGGGTAGACAACTGGCGTCGGGGTCGGTATGACTGGCACACCCAAATCTATGTTGCCTATCTGATCATTGCTTGCTTTATGACTGCACTATCCAGGGTCTTGGATTAGGAGGTTTTCGAGAGTGGTCCCAGGCTGCTGGTCCCAGGCCTAGTCCAGCTTAGGCAATACTCTATGCTAACTACCACCGCTATTCTTCACCGGCGGGAATAGCAATGCGCATGTAGGGTTCTTCGCCCAAACTGCGAATTTTGTGGCCCTGACCGATCAAATCCTCTGCCAGCATCACGTCACCAGCATTCAGCACTCGCGTTGACCCGTCACCGACCGTTACTTCCATCTGTCCTGAGAGGACGATAATGTATTGTCGCCGCGCTTCGTTGTGCCAACCCCGGAATGGGTAGCCGGGCCCACCGCGACGGGCGAAATTAATTTTGGCGTTGTCCAGAGTTAGTGACCATTCAGCAGGCCACATGCCGAGGTCGAGGTCTTCGAAATGAGACTGACCATCATGTCCCGTGTAAAGTCTTACAAACATGCTTCACTTCTTCCTTCACTTGAGGGCACCACAGGCCCAGCAATCTAATGCCTGGCCAGCCAGCGTTCGAAGTCAGGAACCAACCCCAGATCTCCCTCTGCTTTGAAGCGACCAGTTGCAATCGCTGAATCAAGAGTCAGGCGGTCATACATCATCAGAACGAAGGCACCTGCATCTCCGAATAGGTAGAGGTTGGCCGGTCCTTTCGCCTCAGTTGCTATCCGGGGCTTGTCCCCTTCAACCACCACGTCTCGCCGGCCGCCTGCAGGACCCGTCAACTCGAAGCGATATCGTATTGGTCCTGATAATGTGGCACCGCGCTCAAAGGAGAACGACCAAGGTCGACGCCGGGTGGACGCCCGCTCCATGAGGCAGGGCAGGGAGTCCTCTGATACCAAAGGAGATTGTTCAATATTAGAGCGGATGTCCCATTCATGGATGGCAAGTTCCTGAATAATCACGCCAGGGAACCACTCCACCGGCCTTATACTGTTGGTGTGATAACAGGGCTTTTGCCAGTCATCAGGGCCGATGTTACCCAGGACTTCATTAAGCCAGTCGTATTGCTGGTCAAACATCGGAAGCAGGTCTTCACCGAGCTCCCGCCGTCGGGCGATGGCTGCCTTCGCATATAGTTCTTCGACAGCGGGTCCGCTCAGCGTGCCCGGAGTCTCCGGAAATCCCTCCGGAGCTGATATGTCACCGTGGAGCCCCCGGTATGCCATACCCCCATAAGTCTCGGCGAACCAGACCAGGTGGGCGATGACTTCACCAACATCCCAAGCTTCGCAGGGACTAGGTCGAGTTAGGGCATCCTGGGGTAAGCATTTGAGATACTTCTTG
>DASTLM010000437.1:0-4230 GCA_035714945.1 Dehalococcoidia bacterium
TTCCGGCGGGCGGCGGCATTGCGCTGAGAGCGCTGTTCACCCCTGGCCACGAGGAAGACCACGTCTGCTACTACCTGAGGGCCGACCGGGTGCTGTTTAGCGGCGATAACATCCTGGGCAACTCCTCATCCAGCGTGCGCAATCTCAACCAGTACGTGGCATCTCTGGACCTGATGGCCCGGCAGAAGCCGGGGATCATTTGTCCGGGACACGGCCAGGTAGTCCACAATGGCACCGCCCGGGTCCAGTGGTACCGGGACCACCGGCAGGAACGAGAGGAGCAGGTGCTGGCCGCGCTAGAGGGCGGCGCCAGCACCGTGGATGAGGCCGTCGATGCCGTGTACCCCAGGAACCTGCGCAAAAACCTGAGAGGGTCCGCTGCCCGCAACATTCGCACTCACCTGACCAAGCTCCAGGAAGATGGCAAAGTGGTCGAGCGCGAGGCAACCTACACGCTAATGGATCGGCGGAGGACCATCTGACCATGTACCGATACAGAGTAAACGGGCCAGGGGCTTCCATTGGTTGTGGGACTCTGCTGCTCTTGCTGGGCATTGTCCTGCTCAGTCCCATCGTTGGCTGGCTGATTTCCCTGCTGACCGACCTGGTGGGATGGATTCTAGTCGCGGTGGGATTAATTGGGATCGTCCTGGGAATCTCGTCAATGTTGTTCGGGTCCCGCCGGCGGTAGCAAGACAATCCCCTAGTCCCGCTGCAACAGTTCGATGCGCACATCGTCCGGGGCGCGGACGAAGGCAATCCTGACCCTGGGCCGGATGGTGTAGGGCTCAACGGCAATCTCCGCTCCCCGACTTTTGAGCTCGGTCACCGCCTCGTCCACGTTTTCAACCCGAAAACCGAAGTGGTCCAGGCCCGTATGGGGGTCGTGGGGACTGGCCGGCATGTCCGCGTCCGGCGCTACCCGGGCGATGAACACCGCCAGGCCGTTGATGTCCAGGTCAATGCGGGGCTGCCCATCGGACTGGATCGTTTCGATGATCTTGGCGTCAAACATCTTCTCGAAATACCTGGCCATTCCCATCGGGTCCTTACTGCGTAGGTGAATGTGATCATAGGTGTAGGTGGGCATTCGGTTCTCCCTTTCCATTTTTTGGGACCGGCATCGTCCGCCGCTGAACCATCCTCGGTGAGCGGTCCGCCGGTAGCCGCGCCTGGGCCACGAATTCGGCCGGGCGACCTCTCCCAGTGCCTTCGCCGAGCTGCGGGTTCGATCTGCCAGGATTCAGTCAGGCCGGGGCGCCCGGCTGGGGTTTACGTTACCCGTGGCGGCTTGAACTGTCAAGAAAACGCGGTCAAGAAAACGCGGTCAAGAAAACGATTGACGGCCTCGGTCCCCGGATGTAGAATAAAAGGCGACCTTAACAATCGAAGATAGCTTGATGGTGGCCCCGTTTTTGAGGGCTGAAAAGGGAAGCCGGTGAGAATCCGGCGCGGTCCCGCCACTGTAACTGGCAAGATCATGCTCTGCCGCACCGGAAATCGTCACTGGCCTCCGGGCTGGGAAGACGGGAGATGATCGACATTAGCCAGAAGTCAGGAGACCTGCCGGAAAGCATCGCTTGATACCCTTCGCGGATAGGGGTAGGAGTCGTCACAGTACTCAACCTGACCGCGGGTCAGGTTTTTTTGTTCCCAGGTTGATGCCTCAAAGCATCGGGATTGGAATTCCTCATTGGCGGAGGTGACTGGTGACACTGCTTAGACTGTGTTGGAACTCCTCCCCGGCACAGGCGAGTGGCCCATCATTGGCGGACCACAACAGCCGTAGCCAGTCGCCTCCCGCCAACCTCCAGCCACCGGTTTCGGCAAGACCAACCCTATTCTGCCCGATAACCGTACAATGCCTCGTTACGGCTTGAACGTCATCGTCTGCACCGACCCGCGTCGGTGCGCTGACGCCTCGGTTAATGGGCGCAACGGCGATAACCTGGCGGATGGCCTGCGGCTAGTTGTCCTGGAAAACGGACTGGCGGCAGAGGTGCAGGTGACCGAGTGCCGCTGTATCTTCGGGTGCACCTATGGGCCGAGGATCGATGTGGCCCGCCGCTGGAGCGGCGAGAAACTTCTGTACGGCGCCGTCGATGGCGACGCGGCGATATCCCGTCGGGGTAGGGTGCGATTCAACCGGATCCCCGACGACCTGGGCCATCTGATTTTCGACAATTTGCCCCAGTACCGCAGAGAAACCCATACGTCAAAATTGGGAGAAGCATATGATGATTCGTCAAATGTTGGAGGAATGCCAGAAAGGGACTGACGGGGTTGGATTCAACGAAGTGGTGCTGATGGTTTCCAACACGGCGAGTTCCGCCGAAGTCTACATGACCCTTGACGATGTGCGCTTCACCGAGAAGGGCGACGTGGTCACCTTCATGGTGCAGGACGGCACTCACCTGCACCTGAACCTGGAACAGGTCAAAGAAGTCCAGTTTATCCACAAGATGAACGAGCAGAACCTGCCCAGCTACTCGGTGTGGTTCAAAGATGAAAATCACGAGCCAGTGCTGAGGATATATCTCCGCAAATCGGACAATGAAGGGACCAATCAGCCCCGGCACAACCTGTTCATGGGCTTGATGGAAAAGTACGGCGAAACCGTCAAGGTTGCCGGTTAGCGGGATTTCTGAGATTGGGTTTGGCCGATGAGGATTCAACAATGGCACCAGGGATAGTCATCGCCGGAGTGCGCAGCGGTGTCGGCAAGACGACCATTGCCACCGGCATCATGGGGGCCCTCGTCCGGCGGGGCCAGCGGGTGCAGCCCTTCAAGGCCGGCCCCGACTACATCGACCCGTCCTACCACCAGCTGGCCTGCGGGGTGCCGTCCCGCAACCTGGACACCTGGCTGCTGCCCCATCCCACCGTTGCGGAACTGTTCCAGCGGGCCAGCGCCCGGGGAGACATCTCGGTAATTGAAGGCGTGATGGGAGTCTTCGATGGACATTCCAGCCTGACCGAGGAGGGTTCCACCGCGCAGCTGGCCAAGCTGCTGAAGCTGCCGGTGATCCTGGTGGCGGACGCCGCCAAAGTCGCCCGCAGCGTCGCCGCCGAGGTGCTGGGCTACCAGCAGTTCGACCCGGACCTGCACATCGCCGGAGTAATCCTCAACGGCGTGGGCGGGCCGCGACACCTGGAGTTCTGCCAGCCCCAGATCGAAGCCACCACCGGACTGCCCGTGTTGGGCTATCTCCCCCGGCGAGAAGAGTTCCAGCAGCCGGAGCGGCACCTGGGCCTGATACCCACCGTTGAGGGCACCGTGGTCCAGGAGTGGTACGACGCGGTGATCCAGCAAATCGAAGAGACCATCGACCTGGACCGGATACTCCAGATTGCCGCCACCGCCAGTCCCCTCCGGGTATCTCCCCAGGTCTTCCCGCAGCGACGGCAACCCAGGCAGGCCAGGATTGCCGTCGCCCGGGACAAGGCCTTCAGCTTTTACTACCAGGACTCCCTGGACTTGCTGGAGGCCTGGGGGGCCGACCTGGTACCCTTCAGCCCATTGGAAGACAACCGCTTGCCGGAAGGCATCGGCGGTATATATATTGGTGGCGGCTTTCCTGAAATGTTTGCCCGTGAGCTTTCGGAAAACGCTCCAATGCGCCAGGCGGTGTCCGAGGCGGTGGAACGCGAAATTCCGGTGTATGCCGAGTGCGGGGGCCTGATGTACCTGGGGCAGAGCCTTTCCGATATGGAAGGGAAGCAGCACCCGATGGTGGGGGCGATTCCAGTAGTTTCATCGATGAATCAACGCCGTCTGCACCTGGGCTACCGGGAGATTGAAGCCCGCGCCGATGGCCCGTTGCTGAGCCAGGGCGAGCAGGTCCGGGGCCATGAGTTCCACTGGTCAGTGCTGGATCAGCCGCCCAGCGAAGGGCAATCGGTCTACAAAGTGATTGACCAGGAAGGAAGGCCGGAAGGCTTCCAGATAGGCAGCGTGTGGGCCTCATATATCCACATACACCTGGGGAGCAAGCCATCGCTGGCCCGGAGATTTGTACAGGTCTGTTCCAATAGCATAGCGTCTCGAGCTTGATTCAGGCACCGGTCCACCATGGCTGATGGCGCAATGGAGGCGTAACCAGACCGCCGTGACCGGCTTCAAGCATTTTAAGATGGGAGCAGCGAAATGAGCACCGAGCAGTCCGCCGAGCCCGGGCCCCAGTCGGTAAAGGGACCGCGCATCAACAAGGGTCTGGTCATCGTCAACAC
>DASTLM010000438.1:0-5437 GCA_035714945.1 Dehalococcoidia bacterium
GCCGGTTGGTGTCTCGGAGCCGGCGCATCTGGGCGAATCGCCCTGGGTCATGGTGCTGCCGATGCTGTTGTTGGCCTTTGCCGCGTTGGTTGCTGGCTACCTGGTCAACCCGCAATGGGTCGAGAGCTTCCTGTTGATCCCCAGGCACTGGTTCACCGAGTACGCTGCCCAGGCATTGATCTACCAACATCTGGAGTTGCCGCCATTTAACCTGACCATGGCCGTGGTTTCCAATGTCGTTGCGGTAATCGGTATTGCCCTGGCCTTCCGGTTCTACGTGCGCCGGAAGCAAGGGAGTGCCCGGGAAATGAGTGACCCCCTGGAAAAGGCGGAACGGGTGTACGTCTGGCTTACTCAAAAGTACTACCTGGACGCCCTGTATGAGAACCTGATTGTGCGTCGCTGGTTCTACGGATCCCTGGCGGCCGTTAGCGATTGGGTGGACCGCAGCCTGGTGGATGGCCTGGTTGATCTCATCGGCGGCGCAACCCGAAATTCGGGGAAGGTGCTGGCCTTGCTCCAGACCGGGCAGGTGCAATTCTATGGCAGCGTTGTGGTATTTGGCGTAATCGTGATTCTGCTGGGATTCCTGTTATTTGGCTCGGGAGTCTGAGACCGTGGCTGACGGGGGACGAAGGGACTAGCCAGGAAACCGCTGGTGCCGAGGGGGGCGATTTGATTTCTCCCGCACTGGTCAGGACGGTAGCTCGTCAGGACGTTAACTCGTTAGGACGTTAAAGTGATTACTGGATTCTCCGGACTGCTGACCGCCACGGTGTTCCTGCCCGCCGCCGGCGCGCTGGTCATCCTGTTGCTGCCGTGGGGCGACCGGAGCAACCGCTGGTTCGCCGCGCTGATTGGTCTGGCCGATCTGGTGCTGGCGGCGCTGGTGTTCGTAGGATTTAACTCGGCTGACGGCGCGGCCCGGTTCCAATGGGTTGACCGATTTGACTGGATTACTTCCCAGACGATAAACGCCAGCTACTTCCTGGGCGTCGACGGTCTCAGCGCGCCGCTGGTGTTGCTCACCGGACTGCTGGGCCTGGGTGCGATTTTGGCCTCCTGGCACATCACCCCTCGGGTTAAAGAGTACTTTGTCTGGCTGTTACTATTGCAGACGGCGGTGATGGGAGTTTTCACCTCGCTGGATTTGCTGCTGTTCTTCCTGTTCTGGGAATTGGAATTGTTGCCGATGTACCTGCTTATTTCCACCTGGGGCACCGGTCGGAAAGAGTACTCGGCGATGAAGTTCCTGGTTTTCACCATCTTCGGCAGCGCGGCGATGCTGGTGGCCATCGTGGCGGTGTTGATCAGCCCCGACGTCGGCACCTTCGATATGACTCGGCTCCTGGAGCCGGGCAACATGCTGGGTCCGGCCAACGTGGTCCTGCCGTTGGGCCTGCTTTTCTGGCTGTTCTTCATTGCCTTCGCCATCAAGCTTCCCATCTGGCCGTTGCACACCTGGCTCCCCGACGCCCACACCGACGCCCCAACCGCCGCCAGCGTAATGCTGGCCGGTGTGATGCTCAAAATGGGGGGCTACGGCCTGCTGCGGATTAACGTCGGCATGTTCCCGGAACAGACCCATCTGTTCGCCTGGATATTGATGGCGCTGGGAGTATTCAGCGTGCTCTATGGTGGCCTGGTGACCCTGCGCCAGACCGATTTGAAACGGCTCATCGCCTACTCCAGTGTCAGCCATATGGGGCTGGTGCTGGTGGGTATCGGGTCGGTGGGAACCGCCGCCGGTCAGGTGACCTCCACCGGATTGAGTGGCGCGGCAATGCAGTTGTTTACCCACGGCACAATCACCGGACTTCTGTTCCTGAGCGTTGGCCTGATCTACGAGCGTACCCACACCCGCTACATTCCTGACCTGGGGGGCCTGGCGAGCCGTATGCCCCTGGTGACGGCAGCCTTTCTGATTGCCGGGTTTGCCTCCCTGGGCCTGCCGGTACTGAGCGGCTTTGTGTCGGAGATTCTGGTGTTCTTCGGGGCTTTTGCGGCCTTCCCCTGGCTCACCGCGCTGGCGGTACTGGGTATAATCCTGGCGGCAGGTTACATTCTCTGGACGATTCAGCTCACCCTCTTCGGCCCCCGTTGGGAGCAGTTTGACGGCCTGACCGATGCGACTTTCGTGGAGGCGTTGCCCCTGGTTTTGATGGTCATCGCCATCATCGGGGTTGGGGTTTACCCTTCCTTTCTGACCGACGTGTTCAAGTCGGGATTGGAGCCAATGGTGGCGGTAATCAACGACACCATCAATCGCCAACTGGCCGCCGGCCCGTAAAGTTAGCACGCTATGACCGTCCACGACTTATTTCTGGTCTCGCCCCAAATTGCCCTGGCTGCCCTGGGTATCCTGGTAATCCTGCTGGACCTGGTGACCCCTCGCAAAGGCTGGGTACAGGGTCTCGCCCTGTTCGGTCTGGCCGCTCCGGCGGGCCTGGCCCTCCTGCTGCTCTTGGACTTGAACGGTTCAGGCCGGTCCAGTGTTGTGCCTGACAGCAGCGTGCTGGTCCAGAGCCTGGTGGTGGATCGGTTCTCCCTGTTTTTCAACTTCCTGGTGCTGGCGGCCACGGCGCTGGTGGTCCTGGTCTCCACCGACTACGTGCGGCGGATGGACCGCAATCAGGGTGAGTATTTTGGCCTGATTCTACTCTCGGCCACCGGCATGCTGTTGCTGCCGGCGGCCACGGAGTTAATCACAATCTATATTTCGCTGGAATTGACCACTCTGCCCCTGGCGGCCCTGGCAGCGTTCTTGTTGACCGCCAAATCCAGCGAGGCGGGCATGAAGTACCTGATTATCGGCGCCATCAGTTCGGCCATCATGCTCTACGGTATGGCCCTGGTGTTCGGCTTCTCCGGCAGCACTACCCTGACCGGAATCGCCGCCAGTTTCAGCGGCCCGGCCCAGTCCCGACTGGCGGGGATACCCTTTGACAGCTACGCCATGCTGGTGGGGGTAGTCCTGATGGTGGTGGGGTTTGGCTTCAAGCTTTCTTCGGTGCCCTTCCAGATGTGGGTGCCCGACGTGTACGAAGGCGGGCCTACTCCGGTGGTAGCCTTCTTGTCGGTAGCCAGCAAGGCCGCTGCCTTTGGCCTGGTGCTGCGGTTCTTTTACACCGGCTTCATGGCGGTGGAAGTGGACTGGGGCATCTTGCTGGCGGTATTGTCCGCCGCTTCCATGATCGTTGGCAATCTGGCGGCGATGGTGCAATCGAATATCAAGCGGCTTTTCGGATACAGTACCATCGCTCACGCCGGGTACATCCTGATTGGGGTGGCGGCGGTGGCCGAAGGCACCGAGATTGCCGGCTTTTCCACCCTGGGACCCAGCAGCGTCCTGTTTTACCTGGCCGCGTACACTGCCGCCAATTTGACCGCCTTCTTTGCGATCACTTTGATCAGCAACCGGGTCGATAGTGACCAGATTGTCGACTACGCCGGAATTGCCCGGCGTTCTCCGTATTTGGCGGCTGCCCTGGCGTTTGCGCTGATCGCCTTGATCGGCATACCCCCCACCAGTGTCTTCATCGCCAAGATTTACGTGTTCACGGCGGCGGTTGACAGTGGTCTGGTCTGGCTGGCGTTTCTGGGGGTGATTAACAGCGTAGTGTCGGCCTACTACTATGTGCGGGTCATACGGGTGATGTTCCAGGCTGAGCCAGCGGCACCGGAAAAGATACCGGCGTCACCCTATGCCAGATTGGCATTGCTGCTGGCCGCGGCGGCTACTTTGGGCCTGGGGATTGCGCCGGGAATGGTGCTCAAGGCCGCTGAAAGCGCGGCCGCCGCATTGGCCGGAGTAACCGTACGCTAGCCGTACGCCAGGTTGGCGACGGTGTTATTATAGGGTCGTGCAAAATTGACACTCCCCAGAGCCGATGCTAGGCTTCGCCTCCTTTGGGCCTGCCTCGAAATTGGCGCTGGTCAGGTGAGTTGTTGTAGTCAAAAATGAAAACCATCGGAATCATATATAACGCCCGTATTCCCGAAGCGCTGGACTTGAGCAGCGCCATCGTCAACGAGCTGTCATTGGAGCAGGATAGCTGGATTGCGCCGGCGGAAAATTTAGACCAGTTGCGCGAGCGGGTTCCCAAAACTGATATGGTGATTACGGCCGGAGGAGACGGCACCATCCTGCGAGCGGTAAAGGTCACCGCGCCCTTTGGGATACCCATGGTGGGTATAAACATGGGGAGGCTGGGTTTTATGACCGAATTGCGGGTTGATGATGCGCTGGAACGGCTGCCGATGTACCTGGACGGCGGCTGCCGGGTGGATGAACACAACATGGTGCAGGCCCGGCTGTTCAAGGGCAGCAACGGCTCCAGTGAAGTGCTGGGTCCCTTTCCCGCGCTTAACGACGTGGTCGTCGGACGCGGCTCGGTTTCCCGGGTGGTCACCATTCGCACCAACGTCGACGGGGCCGATGTGGCGTCTTTGCGCGCTGACGGCATAATACTCTCGACGGCGACCGGCAGCACCGGGTACAGTCTGGCGGTCGGCGGCCCAATTCTGGACCCATTGTCCGCGTCGCTGGTGCTCAAGCCGATCGCCGCCCACGTGGGCCTCTCGGCGGCCCTGGTCCTGTCGCCAGCCGCCAGAATCAAGTTGTATCTGGAAGGTACCCAGGAAGCCATCCTGAGCGTCGATGGCTTTGTTGACCTGCCGTTGGCACCGGGCGACTGGATCGAGGTGGAGCAAAGTCCCCTCAAGACCAAGTTCCTTCGGGCCAACCCCGCCAACCATTTTTACGCAACCATTACCCGGCGGTTGGGTTTCAGCATCCGGGGACAGGGAGGACTGGACCGTGTCTGACGAGGCGCTTCGGGAGATAACCCTGGAGAGCAAATCGATGTTCCAGGGCAAGATCATCAACTTGCGGGTGGATACGGTCCGCTTGCCCAACGGCCGGGTGGTTACCAGAGAGGTGGCCGAACATTCCAATTCAGTCTGTATCGTGCCCATTGACGACAACGGCGATGTGCTGCTGGTGCGCCAGTACCGTACGCCGGTCAAGGGAGTCCTGCTGGAGCTGCCCGCCGGTGGTGTGGAAGAAGGCGAAGTGTCCGAAGAGACCGTGCAGCGGGAGCTTCAGGAAGAGACTGGGTATCGCGCTGGCACGCTGCGGCACCTGTCCAGCTTCTGGATGACGCCGGGCTGGTGTGACGAGTATATGCATACCTACCTGGCCACCGGTCTGACCGAGTCCAGGCTGGTCGGCGATGACGACGAAAATATTGTCCTTGAGCGGGTTTCCCTGGACCGGGCGATGGAACTGATCGGGACTGGCGACATCAAGGACGTCAAGAGCATCGCGGGGCTGTTGCTGGCCATGCGGGTATTGAGAGATAATTGACGCCGTTCAAAACACAATTGAAACGGCGCCCGAGTTAACCCGGAAATCTGGAGTCGTTAATTCTAACGG
>DASTLM010000439.1:0-5213 GCA_035714945.1 Dehalococcoidia bacterium
AACTCGGGCCAGTGATTGGCCACCGGGTCGTCCCAGCCCAACCGGCCCCGTTCCCAGAGGATGTGCAGACAGATGGCCGCCAGGGGCTTGGTGGACGAGTAGAGAATGAACATGGTGTCGTGGGCCACCGGCTTTTGCGACTCTCGATCGGCCAGGCCACCAAAGAGGTCCAGCACCAACTGCCCGTGACGGTAGACCGCCAGCCCGGCCCCGGGATGCAGACCCTGCTCCAATTGACGGTGAAACAGGGCTTCAACCCGGCCCAGGGCCTGCGGGTCCATCTGAACGCTGTCGGCGGTTACTAACATGCAAGCTACGTCCGCAAGCTACATCCGTGAGCTACTTCCCGGCGGGTCTGGCCTGGCCCGCCCGAACCGGATCCGGGTGCTCTGCCAACCCGGGGTTGACGGCCGTAAAATTGGCTGACCGGGCCCCTTCTCCCTTTCAAAACACAATTGATGCGGTACTCAGTCCGCTGGGGCGGACACCCGGGCCTGGGCTCTGAACCTGGGCAGCACATCCTGCCCAAACCATTCCAACTGTTCCAGGGTGGCCTTCAGGGGCATCCCCATGTTGGTGACGCCGATGTTGATCTCTTCCAAACCGGGGTAGCGGTCCTGGACCTGCAACAATTTCTCGGTGACCGCATCGGGTGGGCCGCAGAACCAGGAGCCAGACCGGACGCCGTCCTCGATGGTGGGCAGGCCCGCGCCGCGGGCTCGCCTGGGATCGCCCAGGGCTTCCAATTGCTGGGGAGTCAAGCCGGGGACGAACCCCAGGGGACCGAACATCTTGATGCGTTCTTCTACCCAGACCCGGGCTTCGTCGACGGCTTTCTGCTGGGTGTCGGCCAGGTGCACCGAAAAACTGACGATCAAGTCGCCGCCCAACTCGGTCTCCCGGCCGTGCCGGGCCAGGGTCTCCTGCCAGCGTTTGACCACTTCATCGCTGGCGCCACCGGAAGCCGCCCCGCCACCGATCATGCCCTTGATGCCGTAGCGGGCCATAAAGTCCAGGGCACGGGGGCTGGCGCTGACGATGGGCTGCCAGCACTCCACCGGCAGACGGCGGGGACGGGGCACCAGGGTAATCTCTTTCAGGTTGTAGCCGCGATACGGCACGTCGGGAGGGATTTGGTAATGTTTGCCGTGATGAGAAAAAGCGCGCTGGTTAAAGGCCTGGAATATGACCTCGACCTGCTCCTCGAATAGCTCCCGGTTGGCGTCCTGGTCCAGGATTGGCGCGTCGAAAGACTCGACTTCCCGGGAGTGGTAGCCCCGGCCAACCCCAAACCTGACCCGCCCATTGGTCAAAATATCGGCGGTGGCGTAGTCTTCGGCCAGCCGCAGGGGATGCCACATGGGAGCGATGTTGAACCCGCAGCCGAAATTCAGCCGCCGAGTCAGGTGGGCCAGGTGGACAAAGAGCATCAGCAAGTTGGGGATACACTCGTATCCCTCCCGCTGAAAGTGGTGCTCGGCGGCCCAGAAAGTGCTGTAGCCCAGCCGGTCCATGGTGGTGGCGATGGCTTCGCACTTGTCGAAGACTGACGCCAACTGCTCGTCGGGGAGCCAGCGGTCATTGGCCGGTGTCCCTTCCAGGCCGGTATTGTCCAGGTCCACGTTGCCCGCGAACAGACTTCCAATCTTGGTAATCATGGTCACACCTTCCTGCTGAGATTGCCAATTGCCTGGTCATAAGGGGTCATTTCCGGAGCATTAACGGTCAGAATATCATACAGGATACTGGCAGGATACTGGTACATCATTCGTCGGCAGAGGCGGATATTTTCGGTTGAGGTCCGGCCGTGCCGGACACTTCCCGCTCTGACTGCAGCAGTAACGACCCGATGTTCCGCACCTTCGGATTGAACAGCGCCGGGCCAAGGGCAAAGGCGGCCACCGCCAGCCCGCCGATCGCTACCGCGAAGGGAACGGTAATGACGGTGGCCAGGGCCCCGGCCTGGAGGCCGCCCAGCGGCATCACGCTCCAGGTCATGCCGAAGAAGCCCATCACCCGGCCCCTCATTCGGTCGGGTACCAGGATCTGCAAAAAGCTCTGGACGTTAATCATGTAGGTGGAGTTGGCGAATCCGGACAGGAATAATATGACTAACGCCAGGGGGAAGGAACCGACGAACCGGGAGGTCAGGGCGAAAGTGGTGATCAGCCCCCCGAACAGCACCGCTCCCCCGACCATTAGCAGTCCTCGGTGGGGAACGTTACTACGGGAGCCAAACCACAACGATGTGAGCAGCGCTCCCACACCACCCACGCTGAGCAGCATCCCCTGGCCTTCGGCGCCCACCTTCAGGATATCGACCGCAAATACCGGCATCATGATGAGATAGCTCATGCCAAAGAAACTGTTGAAGAAGGTCATGCCGATCAGGAAGGCGAACACCGGATTCTTTCCGATGAAGCTGATACCTTCCCACATACTCCGGGCCGGGCTACCCTGGGAAGCTCTGGCAATGGGAGGCACTTTGAGGAAGAAGATAATCAGCGCCATGATCGCCGATCCGAAACCCGCCAGGTAGAAGGAGGCGGCCGTCCCGGTTAATGCGATAATCGCCCCCGCTATTGCCGGTGCTACGATCCGGGTCCCCTGCCAGACGGCGGAGTTCAAGGCCACCGCGCTGACCAGCGCCCGGCGGTCAATGAGGTGCGGATAGAGGGACTGCCGGGCAGGTTGGTTGAAAGCCTCCACCGCGCCCACGGAAAAAGCGATGGCCAGAATGTGCCATTCTCTGACCAGACCCAGCGAAGTAAGTGTCGCCAGCAGGAACACCAGGCTGGTAGTGGTGACCTGGGTGACCATAATCAAACGTCGCTGGTCCAGACGGTCGGCGAATACTCCGCCGAAAAGGTTGAGCACTATGCCGGGCACCGCGTTGGCCAGTCCCACATACCCCAGGGACAGCGGGGAACCGGTGATCTGGTACATCAGCCACAGCTGCCCAAACTGGAGCATCTGAAAACCGCTGACCGAAGCCAGCATACCGAACCAGAAAGCCCGGTACCCGGGATAGTGCAGCGCCGGCGGGACTCTACGACGCAGCCGATCCATCAGTCCGGCAGCTGGTGGGTTCAGGGCCAATGGAGTTCTCTCCTCGCACTGGAATCTGGATTGTCGGAGTGTACCAGCACGTCTCAACGCTGGGAAGGCCAAAATTAACTCCAAAAACAAACTGTTACCCAAGCATCGCCAACGGTCACCAATTGCTACCTCTATCAGAACCGTGGGCAATTTGCGCCGGCACCGTGCCCGTATAAAGTTACAACTAGTGAACATAACCGCCCAAACACCAACGTATGGAGCAATGATGACAACCTTCACTCCACCGGATCCACGCAAGTCACTGCGACAGAATCTGACCTTTCTTCGCGAGTATGCCAAACGGGTCATCGTCGAAGGAGACGACAGCCTGACTCCTCTGGAAGATGTGAAGGATGCGCTGGTGCAAGAAGTCTGGAAGACTGGCAAATCTTTCAATCTGACCGACCGGGATGTGGCAATGCTACTGTACAAAGGCGTATTGCCCGAATGTTTTTAGTCCCGTGGCAGCCCCAATCCCAACTGTACCAGGAGTAAGATGATCTGGTTGAAGGAATGCCCCAAGTGTCAAGGCGACCTGATCCTGGACCAGGACCACTACGGCAGGTTCAAGACCTGTGTTCAGTGCGGTTACCTGAGGGACGTAGTGGCAACTGCGGTGAGTGTAAGCCCAGCAGCTACCGCCACTAACGGAGCCATGCGTGGCCAACTGGCCCCAATGCCCGAAGCGGCTTAGCGACTACCCAGGGTTGAGGGATTACTCAGGGATGTATCAGGCATTAACCCGATCGGGGCAGGTTTTGCACCTGCCCCGATCCAAAAGTCAACCCTCACGCAGGCTGCTGCTGGTGGAACATCGGCAGCACTTCCTGTCCCATCATCGCCAATTGCTCCATTGACTCATTGCCGGAGCACAACGGCCTCACCGCAAACTTGGACCCTCCGGCGTCGACGTAGCGTTGGATTAGCTCGGCGACCTGCTGGGTGGTGCCGAGAGCGGTATACTCGGTGAAAGGAGTATCGGGCCGGTGCCGGGTGACGAATTGGTGGGCCCTGGAGGCCGCCCGTTCGTAATCGTCGGCGATATAGAAACCCATCAGCACGCCGATGTGGTCCGGCTCAATCTCCCGGTGGCACTGGCCGGCGGTGTCAAAGACAATGTCCCGTCCCTGGTGGACTTCGTCGGGAGTGGCGCCGGAGACCAGCCAGCCGTCGCCAACCCGCCCCACCCGGCGGGCCGCGGCGGGACTGCGCCCGCCGATCCAGACCGGCGGCGATGGCTTGAAGACGGTCTTTGGAGTAATGCTCACATTGTGGCAGGTGAAGAACCTGCCTTCGTGGGTGACGTTGTCCTCCTGCCATAACCGGCGCATCAAGGTGATCGCCTCATCGGTGCGCTGGGACCGGTCGCCCTTGGGTACACCGCAGGCTTCGTACTCCTCCGGCTCTTCCTGGCCCAGTCCCACCGCCGGAAAGAACCGTCCCTGGGAAAGATAGTCCAGGGTGGCCACCTGCTTGGCCAGGACCACCGGGTTGCGCAGGGGCAACGCCAGCACGCTGGTACCGAACTTCAGGTGATCGGAGTAGGCTGCCACCATGGCCAGGGCGATCATCGGCTCCAGACTGAACCGGTCGCTAACGATGCGGTCGCTGAGCCAGATGGAGTCGTAGCGGTATTTATCGCCCAGCTCCACCAGTTCACGAAGAAAGTTGGGGTTATCTCCCCCCGGTCCAAAGGCTCCCGGCAGATATCCAATGGCTATGCTCATAATTACCCCCCTGGCTATCCCTATCCTGTAGCGGCAGCAGTGGCCCTACCTGGCCAGGTGAATCTCTGCACCAGGACTTGTTCAGCGACTGGTCGCCAATTCACCCGGAATCAGGTTTAATAATTTACTCACCAGTTCCTGGACTACTGGAATTACAATTTCAATATCTTGCGGTTCCTGTTGAACATCATAAAAGTTGTGGTGCAGGCTTTCGGCCACAACAAAGTCTATTTCGATAGTCTGGTCACCAAGGTCTCTGGCCAATTGAATCGCGAAATTCTTCAGCGCGCGATGAGTCTTAACCGGTGTGTTGGTGTAAGCCGCTACTGCATATAATGCTTGAGCAACACTTCCCCCGAGCAACTCTCCAGCTTTACCAGCTTCCCC
>DASTLM010000440.1:0-14465 GCA_035714945.1 Dehalococcoidia bacterium
AGAAGCCTTTGATTCGCAATCTCAAATGGGTCTGGCGGGGCGAGCCAACCGTGGTGGCTGCTATGGTCACGACCGGCGAGGCCGATATTGCCTGGGACGTGGGGGTGGATAACATCAAGGCGCTACCCAAAGACATGATCAAGTCCGGCAGCTCGGCAGAGATCTTTATGTTGCATATAAATACCTTGTGGCACCCTGAGATGAAAAACAAGAATGACTTGCGCCAGTGCGCCATCGGTAAGGCGGTTAATGAGCTGCTGGAAGCCCAGGGGAAAGACCCCAGTACCGCAATTCCTACCCTGGCGGATATGCAAGCTGCCTTGGATCAGGGCGGCTCGAACTGTCCTACGGCGGACTTGATGGAAAACCAGCTTTCCAGCGAGAACCTGGACTTTGGCTCCAATTCCAACAACTTACCTTAACTGTGTCCGGCCCGTTTCTTTCGTGTGCGATCCCAGCCCTGGTGGCATTCAGGAGCAACCTGGTCTGGCGCTGGAGGCTTCCGGCGCAGATCGGCAACGGGCTGCGGGCCTGGCTGATGGGAATATCGCCATGGCAGATTTGGTGCGGGCAGGCAGCAAGACGATAAAAGTAGTGCCTGTGGCCAATTCACCTTCGACATTATGGAGCGGCTGATTGCGGCGGGCGACGCTGATGCCGCTCTCGCCTTTGGCACCCCGGCGGCCGCCGCAATAGGCGAAGCGAACGCCTTCGACCAGATTGTGCTGATGAACACGGTTGATGTAGATGTCAGCGATGGCCTGGCATCGCCCCGCTCTCGGGCCAGGACCTAGCCGTGGCGGCTAACCGGGATCTGGCCATCTATCGCGAAGCTACTGCCGCCGACGCGATCACCACCGCGAATTTCGACCACGACTGGGACACAACCGTCAGGGAAGATACTGCCTCCTCCAACCTCAATGGTGATAAAAAAAGCATAAAGCTTCGATCCGGACACTACCTGGTCCTGTACGGTTCCCGATTTGATTCTACCAGCAGTACCAACCGTTCCGAAATTCAATCCCAACTCCGTCTGGCGGGAGCGGACCTTCCCATTGGCTGGTCCCAGGGGTACATCAGAAGAAGCGGCGGCGCCGACGAGGCCTTCACTTCCGGTGGTGGGATTATCAATGTCGTTGGTGATGACGACGCGCTGATTCTGCGTTCCTTCAGGACGGACGCCAACAGTGCCGCCGGGGTCCAGCGCGCCGCCAACGCGTCGGGAATCCAGGTGTTGAAGATCGATGATACCTGGGACTATGCCCGGTTAAAGCGGACCACCCCTCAGGTCGGCCCCACTTCGGCGACCTATCTGGCGGTACAGTACGACTCCCAGGACGAACTGGACATCGGCAGCTTCTCCCATTCCACCTCGGTAAACCCGGAGGCCATCACGCTAAAGACCGCGGGCCATTACCTGGTTATTGCCAATACCTACAGCTCCCTGCCCGATTCCGTTAACGGTAGAACCGTGGTAAACCAGAAGCTGACCCTCGACGGCAGTGACATTGATGGAACACTGACAACCGTTTACATCCGGGGCGACCAGAACTCAAACAGTACTCAGGAAGGTGCAGTGTCCACCGGGGCGATTATCGAAACCTCCTCTGCCAATCAGGTCTTGAAGGTAGAAGTAAACCGAGGGGCGGGGGCCAATGTCCTGACAATTAACCAGGATGATACCGGGGCAACGGTGCAGCGGACCGCGGTCACCATCGCAAAATTGCCCGATGGGGCCGACTATATTCGCCTGAGCGACTCGGGGACCGATAACATGAATCCAGCGAGTCTGACTCCGATGGGTTGGGATACCGAATATGAAATTGATACACTCTCTTTTACCCACCCCGCGGCTGACAGTCGAATTGAAGTCAACTATGGTGGTGAATATCTGTTTTTGACCACCCTTTATGCTGCAAATGCGACGCAGGGATCACGGGAAGTATACAATCAAGGCTGGACCAAAAATGGCGGGCCCCTGATTCAATACGGTCAATCCGGCAACTTCAACCGCAATAGCGGTGGTGCCAACGATGCAGGCAACTGGTCTGGTTTTATCGCGCATGACCTGGCTGCCGGTGATTACATCGAGGTTGAAGTTCAGGCCCTCGGTAATTCCGGTACCGTTGCCGCTGACGTCAAAGGGATACAGGGCGTACGGCTGGCCAGCTTGATGCCCCGTTCTTTTTCGGAATCGCCCTCGGACCGAGGGATTTTGGGGGATGCCACAGGTCTGAGTGTTGGCTTCCCCAGGACTACCTCCGCCTCCCTGGGAGAGTCTTTCCTACTGAACCAGGGAGTGAACCGGACCGGTACCTCTGCCGCCAGCGCCGCAGACAGTTCGAAGTTGGCAGTTGGCTTTCCCAGGACTTCTTCCGCCACCCTGTCGGACACCTTCACCCTGAGTCAGAGCGTAGTCCAGAAAGGCTCTTCCCAGGGGACCAGGTCTGACGGCGGCTCATCTGGAGACACGGACGGCGACCAGATCTGGGGCGGCATCGATGGCCGATTGGTGGATGGCCAGTTCATTGACGAGAGGAATGTTTTCACCAACCAGTTCTCGGACCAACATCTGGGGGGTTCAACCTTTGGCCAGATCTCCAATCTGGGCGGTCTCATCGTGGAGTTAACCAAATCCGGTGGTCCCGCCACCGGCTTGAGAGCACTGGTCTCCGGTCCGGGAGAGACCGCTACCCTGGTCCTGTGTGCCGATCAAATTCACCTGAATCTCACTGCTGGGGACACCGTGTTGATAACCTGCGGGTCACTGACGGTTTCGGTGTTCACCGGCCAGGCGGAGATCGACCTGGGACCGATGCTGGCGGTTACGGTAAGCTCCGGGGCCACCACCAGAGTAACCGACCTGGGAAATGGCCGGTTCGCCGCCGAAAACCCCGGTGCTTCCGGTCTGGTGACGGCCGTAGAAAATGGCATCCTGATATATATTGGCCCCGGGGAACGGGTCGAGATGGGGCCAGAACCGGCGGTTGTGCCTCAGGCTGCGCCCGAGTCTCCGGTGGACCAGCCATCCGCTCCGTCCATACTGGAAGATATGGCGGAAGATACGCCGGGCATTTCTCCCGGATCCAGCGAAACCACGGCATCGGCTCCCCCGGGAAATCTAACGGCCTCGCCAGCAACCACCCCGTCCTTGACACCGGCGCCACCTGCCACGCCCTTGCCGCGGTCCACCGGGGCATCTGGACCGGAGTCTGGACCAATATCTTTCCCGCCGCTACCCGACGAATTGCTATCCACCGGTCTGGTTGGCGCCATTGCCCTGGGCACCTTGACCGGGGCGGCATTTATCGCCATTTTGATTTCGCTCATTGGCCTGGTCAGAAGTCGAATCACGGTAGCGGTTCCGACAAAGGGTAAGTGACAAGGCGGGCATTCCTTGACCATCCACCGCTTTCGGAATACCTTAAAGTTGTGAATACACAGCCAGAAGTAATTAACACCATCACTGAACACATCGGGAATAATCCCCATGTGGAAAAGGTGATTCTTTTTGGCTCCCGCGCTCGAGGAGACCAAAGGGAACGATCTGACATTGATCTTGCCGTAGTGGGGGCAGACATCGCGGATAGTGAGTGGACCGATATATGGTCTTATGTAGACGAAGCACCTACCCTGCTGGGCATTGATCTGGTGCGCTTTGAGGAAGCGCCAGACCATCTGAGAGAAAGCATCGTCAAAGAAGGAATCGCGCTATATGAACGATCCCCAGTCCACTAGAATCCGGCAGTTTATGTCGGATTGGGACAAAGCCCTGTGCCGCCTGGAAGATGTGCTTTCCCGACCTTACAGTGAGGATAACCGTGCTATTGTCACTCTACAGTTCGTTCTGGTGTATGAGTTGTGCTGGAAGTCCCTGATGTTTATTTTGAGCGAGGAAGGCATTGAAACTGGCACTCCAATGTAGGGTTGCGGGTGCAATATCAACGCGATCCAGATTGTCGTGGGCTGTCGAGATGGGTATGCTGGCAGGAACCCTGCTAAGCGGGAACCCTACTGATGGAGATTGGTCATGGCCAGGATAAGGCAAAAATCCGAGAGAGTGCCGAAGCACATGCAACCCACCTTCGATGCCATAACCACGTTGACTGGTTGGGTCTGCCAGGAACACCTGGATGAGGAATACGCCCAGTTGGCCCGCCAGGCTGCTGCTGCACTTTGCCGCAAGAGGCCCTCTCCTCTATGCAACGGAAGGACCAATAGCTGGGCTTGCGGGATCATCTACGCCCTGGGATTCGTCAATTTCCTCTTTGATTCGAGTCGTGAGCCTTATATTAGCGCTGGTGACCTGTGCCTGGCCTTCGGCGTCAGCATCAGCACTGGGTCTGCCAGGTCGCGGGACGTGCGTCAGGCATTGAAAATGAGCCAGTTCGACGCCAACTGGTGTTTACCCAGCAGGATACCAGAGAACTCGTTGATCTGGATGCTGGAAGTCGATGGCATCATCGTGGACATCCGTTGGATGTCCCGTCAGATCCAGGAAATTGCCTTTGAGAAAGGAATGATTCCCTACATACCTGCCGACAGAGAAGGAGAGGAGGCCAGATAGAAGGCCGGCAATAATAGTTAAGAAGACATCCTTCCAGCCGCCAATCCTTGACAACCCGGTTGCGCTGTCTTAACATACCGTGTGGTCGGTAGGTTGAGTGATGCGAGCCAATCGAGACCCTGAGGCCACCAAGAAGCGACTGCTGGACGCAGCGATGCGCCTGATGTCCACCAAGGGCTATGCTGCCACCTCGGTGGACGACGTCTGCCGGGCGGCCGGGGTCACCAAGGGTGGCTTGTTTCACCATTTCGCCACCAAGGAAGACCTGGCTAAAGAGGCGCTGCATTGCTTCTACGCCGACACGGGCGGCCGGGTCTTGGCCGCGGTCTTTCCCAGCGCCACGGACCCCCTGCAGCGGGTGTACGCGCGCCTGGAGGTCCTTCTGGACATCGCCAGGAACCCGGACATACCCAAAACTTGCCTGATTGGCACCCTGACCCAGGAGGTCTCGCCGACCCACCCTGAGATTCGTGCCGTCTGCGGCCAGCTTTTCTCCCGGTGGGTCCAGGGCTTTGGCGATGAGCTGGCGGAGGCCAAGGCAAGGCATGTCCCTGAAGCCTCCTGGGACCCCTACAGCCTGGCAAGGTACATTCTGGCGACGATTCAAGGCTCGCTGCTGTTGGCCAAGAGCAGCGGGGACTCCACCATCCCAGAGCAGAACCTGCTGCACTATCGCGCCTACCTGCAGAGCCTGTTTGGGGGCACGGAAGGAGGCGACGGGAAGTAAGCTGCCGGGTCCGGTGGCGCACCGGACACCACACCTGGTCCAACAGCAACGGCACACGTGTAGGAAGGAGGCAATCTATGACGACCAATGCCATGCCCAACCCCATTGAAGTGTACGAGACCTCGGTCAAGCAGGCCCAGAAGGTTATCCGAGGCGTGAAGCCAAACCAGTTGTCCCAGCCCACACCTTGCAGCTACTGGACCGTTCAGGGCCTGATGGCCCACATGGCGACGGGTCCCTCGCAACTCTCGGCGTTCTTGGAATCCGGCACTCCACCCACACCAGGCACTCTATCAAAAGAGTCCTCGCTGCAGGCCTTTGATGCCGCCACGGCCAAGGCGCTGACCGCGGCCAAGGCTCCCGGCGCCCTGGCAAAGCAATGCAAAACCCCCGTGGGCGAAATGACCGGCGGTCAGTTTATGATGATGGTGGCTGGCGACCTGTGCGTCCACGCCTGGGACCTGGCCAAGGCCACCGGCCAGGACACCAAGCTGGACCCCAAGCTGGCGGAGGTCAGCCACGCGGTCTTCTCTCCCATGGCCCAGTTCGCTCGCCAGGCCGGGGCTTTCGGGCCCGAGGTCAAGGTCCCGGCCAACGCCAGCGCCCAGGACAAGCTCTTGGCGATGACCGGCCGGAAGCCCTGACCCGCCGAACGGAAGAGGGCAGATTCATGAGGATGGCGGCGTCTTGCTTGCTTGAGCGGTTCCGCCTTCCTGCGCGATGGCCCGAGCCTTGACCATTACGATTCATATTCCAGCGGCGCTGCGCGCCTGCCGCGAGGGCGCCTCGGAGCTTTTTCTGTCGGCCCCGAGGGTGCGGGCCGCCCTTGGCATCGGCCAGTGGGTTTTTGCTAATTGAGACTGCTTTCTTTTTGGTGCCATACACAATTGTCAGTCCGCTTATCGCGGCAGTTTATGCGCGAAAAAGCTAATAACGCCAACAACTCAGACGTGTAAAAGCGCCGCTTCACTCTGATTTTGCACGCCGGGATAGGGCGCCACTCAAGCAGTATGCGGAGGCTCATCGACGTTACCGTAGACGTAGGTTTCGGCGAACCCACTGTCACTGACCCGGAGGTGGTCCGGGGCCCGGACCTGCTCGGATTCGCGGAGATACCTGCGGTCGAAGTCCCGGCCCTGCCCCTCGAACAACATATCGCCGAGAAGGTTGATGCCTACACCCGGAGCTACGCCGGCGGCTCCAGCACTCGCGTCAAAGATCTGATCGACCTCGCCGCCATATCGTCGCAGTTCTCCTTCCAGGCCGGGCGGTTGAGGAGGGCGCTCGAAGCCACGTTCTCCTCGCGTGGCACCCACGCGCTTCCTTCAGCGTTTCCTCCCCCGCCGGCTCAATGGCGGACTCCGTACCGCAGGATGGCCACTGAGGTCGGCTTGGACCCGGAGGTGTCAGTCGGGCACGAGCAGGCAAAGGCGTTTCTCACCCCGATACTGGTGAGTGCGGTTGAGACCGGCGCGCGCTGGGAACCAACGAAGCAGGCGTGGGTAGTCGTAGGCAGTTGATAGCCTCTACGCCGGCCTGTTCTCCAATCCCTGGGTAACCTCCAAGAACATCTCGTGCATATCTATTGGCAAGCCGATCTCTGACAGATGGCCAAGCGCCCCGCGGGTCCACTCGTCGACCATCCAATCTATGGCGGTGGGTACGCTGCTGTTGGGGCCCTCCTGCCGTGCTACCGCCAGGAGGGGAAGGCTCCACTTGCCGTCCTTGAGGTCACCGGCGTTTTTCCCCATCTCCTGAGGATTTCCCCAGACGCCGAGGTAGTCATCCCGGAGTTGAAACCCAACGCCCGGGGCCTCGCCGAAGCTCTTGGCCGCAACGCGCTTGTTGGGTGTTCCCGCGACGAGAGCGGCAGTCTCGCAGGCTGCTCCGAGAAGCACGCCGGTCTTCAGACGCACCATCTCCAGGTACTGCTCCAGGCTGGGGCGCTCGGTCCGGTAGTGCAGGTCCAGGTGCTGGCCCCGGCACAGGTCGAGCACCGTCTCTTCCAGCAGATGATGGACATCGAGGATGGTTCCCTGGGCTACTACCTCGCTGGCCATACCGTGCAAGGCCAGCCGGGCGTGACAGGTAAGAGCCAGCCCGGCGTTGATGGCCTGGTCCACGCCTCACACTCCCCAGACGGTCGGTCGGTGATTCCGCTGGAAGCTACGGTCCTGGATGTCGTCGAAGATCAGGGAGGCCCGGTGGGTGATTTCCAGCGAGAGAGCGGCGGAGAGGCACTGCCGGGCATCCCCACCCAGGGCCTCGCCCACGGCCAGGCAGAGCGCCGGGCGGAGCATCTTTCCCGCTGCCGCCTGATTGGGAGTCATACAGAACCGCTCGGCTGGAGTGCGGGATTGTTTGGGGTCTGCCAGCCGCAAAAGGTCCAGGGCCTGTTGCTCCGAGACGGTGGGAATAGTACGTTCGTCGATGTGAGGATGGGGAACCGCTTGATCCGGCGGTACTGGGTCTCCATGTGGCTCTGCGGGGGCGGTCCGGGTGCTGATCCCGCTCGCCGAACCAGCGGGGCCGAGTCTGGAGGTAAGTTAAATACTCCTCAACCCGGTTAACGGCCATTGGTGTTGCAGCACCGGAGCGGTAAAGCCGTGTTTTGTAGCTAATTCCACGGTCTGGTAGACCATTGGGAACAATACACAGAACTTTTGAGACTACACTGGCCTTGCCTGCTAGATAGCTATATGGTGCCTTCACCATTCTCATCATCCTTAACGCGGATCGCCCGAGAATACCGGGAACGGACTGGGCGGCATGTCAACCACACGATGGTTCTATCCCGACTCTACCTTGAATCAAGGCGCGAAGTGACGCTGGAATCAGGTGAGCGAAGTAAACCTTGAGAAATATGATTCTATTGGGCCAAGCCCAAACGAGCCAAACGACGTCAAAATCTTTGGGCTGGACGGGGAGACCGGGGAGGGATGAACCACATCTCCCCGTCAATTTAGAATCAGCCTTGCGCGCGTGGAATGCGATTCCGGCCAGGTGTGTGGGTTGTCTCTAATGTATCCGCCTGGAACCTAATCCATTTCGGATCCACCACGTGGCGAACATCCCCGGCTGGTCCAGAGGCATGCTCTAACTAAGCTGACCATTTAGGCTTGCTCAAATGACGTAAGTTTCTGAAGTTCAGGAATCAGATTGCTAGCAAAAGCCATTGCTACGTTGGCTAGGCCGTCCCAATCGGCAACACCGTACTTAGAGAATATGTTTGAACTCTGCAGGTTTCCAGGGGCCATCGTGTAATCTGCTTGAAGTCTCATGTCCTTTAGTTCGTTCAGTTGATCCGCAAGCCTCTTGGCGTTTCCTGGACTAAGCCTCTTGTGGTTCGCCAAAGCGCGAATCATAGCGAGGTGATCTCCCGCTCGTCTATTGCCACAAAGCTTTCTGCGGATTGCTGCCGTTAAACTAATCGCGTCCGCACCAAAAAGATTCTCTCGCGTGATCAAATGGCATGAATCATACGCTCGGCTAACCACTGTTCGATATGCAGCTTCGGTGCTATTATGAGTCGCCAGCCATTCACCAATAACAAAAAACTCTCGTGGGTCAAATATAGCGGGGGTCGACAACGTAGCGATATCCTAACTTCGTTGGTTGGGTTTCCAGTGAAACCTCAATCCCACATCATTCATCGCGATTGAACGCCGGTGACTATCCAGCCGTTCCAACCAGCGGTCAAGCTCGATGCCCAAGCTATCCCAAAACGCCATTGTTTGTGCAGGTGTGGCATCCACGTAGATCCGCAGTACCGGTTGGGCGGTTCTTTCCTCAGGATCACCCTCGACGTCGATTGTGCCTCGGGTCACTACCATTCCGGATTGTAGTGCCTTAGA
This sequence comes from Dehalococcoidia bacterium, assembly GCA_035714945.1. Taxonomy (GTDB): domain Bacteria; phylum Chloroflexota; class Dehalococcoidia; order Lucifugimonadales; family UBA3495; genus Casp-Chloro-G3. The sequence continues at coordinate 9,149 of DASTLM010000440.1, forward strand.
AAGTACAATGCTCCAAAAGATTGGCAACAATTCGCGAATGTCTTCCCTGATTGCATAGTGTCTAAGTTGCCGATGCTCAAGCGTCGGAATGTTCCGGCGCGTAGCACTGGCAATTTCCGGATGCCGCTCTTCTGTAGCACTAGAATCGGTAATCGAACTAACATCGCCCCAAATAGCCGTTGAACCAGACGGTTCGCGTACGTCAATGTCCCACACGCCCCGAGAATCTATATCCTCAGAAATCATGACTGATAAGTTAGAAGACGGGCTTTGCCTAGTCTTAGGAGGTCGGACAGCGATGCTCTGCTGTTCGGGCGAATCAGTAACCACTAGAAGCCTCCCAATCTTTCCAATGTCGATTCAATGATTGAATCAGCAGATTCAACAACTTGCTCAACTACACTTGAACTCTCGTTGCGATATATTAAATCAAAGTGGTAGGTATTGCTACCTGCAGCAGGTGTTGGGGTAATGACAAGTTCAGCCCAATTAGGCCGGTTCGCGTTGTTTGCACTTGGGGCAAATCGTATTCCATACGGACTCATAGTAACCGCGTCAGACGGTAGTTTATCTGCCAGAAAGGAACCGAGTTCCGCTGCGCGCCCGGCTTCCGCCCACCAAGATGCGAACGTTTCGACTGGCCTGGAACTGCCGTTTAGCCTACCGATGTACCGAAATTCCACATAATCAGTTCCCACTTCCCCAGCGAAATCGAACAATTCCCTAACAACTCCAGTCAACTCCTTGTATGAAGCCAAAACCTCTGCTAGGTGATTACCAATGATTCCGATTGATTTGTTGCCTCTGTCCAATCGGAGATGGCTATTTCCTTTTGAGGGCATGCTCTCTAAGCTGAAAGTCCCCTGGTCATCCATTCTTCTGGAGACTAACCAACCCAATTCTGGGAGCCGATCGAAAAGTGTGATCTGATCAATCGGATAGAGGACAGTATCGTACCGCTCGATAATGGTGATGTGTGTTATTTGACGTACCCAGGGGGTGTTTTCCGTTGTCATCGTAATTCTATCCGTCTCAGAACGCGTTCTAGAGTGTAGTCCTTAGAATTTGGAATCTGCCTCCATAAACTGCCACTGCTCCGGCGCATTGGTTGTTCGGTTTTACATGATCTGAGACGACTCAACCAATTATATTAGTGGCGCTCCTTAGTTACAACCGCAGATGAAAGTGCATGAGCGCATGGGAGCATTACTCGTTTCTTGGGACGGGGCGGCCCTTATCGGCAATGGACCCCCGCTTGTAGAGCGCAAAGGCCCGGCAAAAGGTCCCGTTATACTTGGCGCACCGCAGGGCCAGCATCACATTGGCTCGTTCTACGTACCACCAGGCCCCGGAACGCTTCAGCCGCACGTGGCTGATGAACTTGTTGGCTGACTCGATCCCGCCACTCCCCAGGGGATAGCCCTTCCGGCGTAGGGAGCGATATTTCACCCGCCCCTGGTTCTCCTTGAGATACCCTCGGAGCTTCCGGATCTCCTCGGCTGCCTCCTCATCTCGGGGCTGCATCTTCTCCAGCTGTCAGCGGCGGGTAAATTTCCCATAACGGGCGGTTGAAAATGTCACACCTTGCCAAATAGTCGGACCTGTCTTTCCATTTAAGGAAAGGAGGTCTGTCAATGCTGAGCAAGGAGGAACTGATCTTGTTACACCACTACCTCAAGGAAGGATTAACCAAGACAACGATAGCGACCAGGCTGGGCATCAGCCGCCGCACCGTGCATCGCTACGTTACCACCGGCAAGGCCGAGCCCCAGTATGGCCCCAGGCAATCCAAAGTTTCGAAGCTGGACCCTTATCAGAAATACCTGCGGGGCAGAGTGCTGGCTTACCCTGAGTTGTCGGGAGCCAGGTTGCTCCAGGAACTGCGAGCACTGGGCTACACCGGCGGGTACACCATCCTGAAGGACTACCTGCGTACCCTGCGGCCCAAGCTGCCCATTCCCATTGAGCAGCGATTTGAAGTAGAGCCTGGCCATCAGGCCCAGGTGGACTTCGCCACCTTCAAGACCCCCTTTGGTACCGTGTTGGCCCTGCTGGTGGTCCTCTCCTGGCCTCGGACGCTGTGGGTCCGCTTTGCCTTCCACCAGGACCAACTCACCCTATTGAACGGGCTGCACCAGGCCTTTACCTACTTCGGCGGGGTGCCCCACACTATGCTCTTCGACCGGATGCGCACCGTGGTGGCCGGCTCCGCCGAGGATGGGAGGGCAGTGTTCAACGAGGAACTGCTGCGCTTCGCCGCTCACTACAGTTTCCAGCCGGTAGCCTGTCGCCCCTATCGGGCCAAGACCAAGGCTTATGCATCTGACTGCACCTCATAGGCTGGATGAGACACCAAGACGTAGGCGCCGGGGGCGAACCCAGCCCCTCGCCACCCTCCAGGCCGCCGTGCGGCATGTGACGGAACAGTACTTCTGGAGCTGTCCCCGCGCCCCGCGCTCGGGAATCGCCGTGCCGCAACGCCGGCATGCGCCCAAGCGAGGCTCGGCAGGCGGCACGTAAAGTCGCTGACCCTTGTCATTGTAGATCACTGAGGCAAGGCGGCCCTGGTACTGGCGCCTCTTGACGGTGCTTGGGTTTACGTTCAGTGCTGCCGCCATTTCCTGCTGGGTGAGCAAGCCTCGTCGACGCAGACGGGTGAAACGGTCCTCCAGGCCGTACTTGCGGCGCACATTCCCGATGATAGAGAGGCTGAACCGGTCGGCGACCCCCGGGTGAAGGCCGCGGGCATTGAGGATGTCGGCCACCTCGCCGTCGGTGTGGTCGTCCAGCAGGCGGTCGATCTCGGCGACCACCGCGGGATCGATCTGCCGGATCTGCCAGGCGTTGCGCGGCAGGGGGAACCGCAGGGTGCGGGTGGCGCCCCCTCGGAAACGGACCTGGGCGACGATCTGCTCGGCGCGCAGCAGAGTCACGTCTTCCAGCAGTAGGCGGACCATGCGCTTGCGCTCGCGGTGCGGGGTAGCCGGGTCCCGCCAGAGGCGAGGGAAGTCGGTGGCCAGCGCCAGGACCTGGGCCCGCTTCGGTTCGTCCAGGAGCAGGTCCTCGGCCTGCTCCTGTCGCTGGTACTCCTCCTGAACTGCGGCCAGGGCTCGCAGCTTCTGGTTCCAGTCCGCTTCCAGGGAATCGGCCACCAGCCGGTTGTCGGGGTCGACGCGCAAGTAGCGGCTGCTGGCCCCACGGGCCAAGACTCCAGCAGAGGGCTGGCCGTTCCCGGAGCTGAGGGAGAACCGGTGGACGAATGCAACGCCCTTTGGCAACAGATAAACAGATAATTACCGAGGTGACAGCTTGGCGACCCTGGGCTATACTGACGCCAATCTCATTGAGGAGAAGGTGCGGTATGGAGTGGAACTTTGAGCTGGTAGCAGGGCCCTTTGGCGGGACCACCGAAGGCGCGGTCTGGACTGGGGAATCGGTGTTGTTCACCCACATCCCAGCCAGCCGGATAATGCAGTACAATCCCAAGACCGGGGAGACCAGCGAGTACTTCACTGACACCAACCACACCAACGGACTGTGCTTTGACTCCAAGGGCAAACTATTTGGGTGCCAAAGCGGCAGGCGCCGGATCGTGCGCTTTGAAAAGGACCAGAAGACCATTACCTCGTTGCCCCACCGGCTGGACGGCAAGCGCCACAACAGCCCCAACGACCTGGCGGTAGACAAGAAGGGCCGGATCTGGTTCACCGACCCCTACAACCCAAACTGGGGACCACAGGAACTGGACCACATGTCGGTGCTGCGCCACGACCCCACGGGCGAGGACCAGTGGGAGCTGAGCCGGGTCACCCAGGACATCGGCAGGCCCAACGGCGTGCTGGTCTCCCGGGACCAGCAGACCTTATACGTGGCCGAGAGCGGCTACTCCTTGGAACATCCCCGCCAGCTGCGGGCCTACCCAATCAACGACGACGGGTCTCTGGGCAGCTACACCACCCTGCACACCTTCGGCATTGACCACCGGGGAGTGCACCGGGGCGTGGACGGCATGACCCTGGACCTGGACGGGAACATCATCGCGTGCGCAGGGTGGGAGCAGGCCGGACCGGGGCCGACTATCTATGTGTTCTCGCCCAGGGGCCGGGTTCTGGAGACGCACCCCCTGCGGGCGGACCGGCCCACCAACTGCTGCTTTGGCGACGCGGACATGCGGACGCTGTACGTGACCACCGGCGGCGGGCACCTGTTCCGGGCCCGCACTGATCACACCGGCTGGATCATGTGGCCAGGCTAGGGGCCGTGGGTGTTGACGTAGCCTTGGCCAGGCGCTCTAGCTTCAGCTTCAAAATCCGCCGTACTCATCAGCACCAAGGGGATCTGCCCCAGGAAGGATTCCTGTTACGTGGCCAGAGTTAGGTCTATGCGGCTGATGCCTGGCATGTTGATGTCGGAAACCAAGTAAGGCTGTACACGCTGGGTCCAGGCCTCCGCCCCATCCCCAGCGGTGTCGAAGGTCCAGCCCGCGCTGGTCAGCGAATGCCCCACCAGCACCGGCATCTGAGTTGAACACCCGTTGAACGGGCTGACGCGCCAGCTTCGGCCGGCCCATACCAGCAGCCCGTCAGCTCCCGACTATACGCTGGCGTACAGGTGATGTCGGACGTGGAAACCGTGAATGCGTATTGTGTAGGCCGCTCTACACAATACGCGGGCTCCCAGGGTAAACTGATGCCCGTGACCACCGTGGTCCCTGCTTCAAGGAGACCGCCGTGCCCAATTACCTGTTGAGACCGGGGACGACTCCTGGCGTGGCTCTGTACACCTGCTGCGAGGACGAGCTGCTCTGCCGGGCCGAGTTGCTGGTCTTGCTGGAGAAGACCAACCGGAACTCACGCCAGGGCCAGCAGGTCCGCGGCTACTACGACGTGGACCCCACCTACACCATCGCACGGTTCAAGCGGGGCTACCGGGGAAGGGCCGGAGATTACCAGAGGCTGATGGCCATGCGGAGCAGGATCATTGCCGAGGGATGGCCGTTCCCGGAGCTGCCCCGGCCGGAGAGCCTTGAGGCGACAACCGGCCTCTGAGATGTCCCGGGGTGGAGGCCGTCAGAGGGCCGTCTCTGCCTGTGCACTATACATGGCGTATAGTCAGCAGTTCCTGCTGGCCCGTCGCCGGAGTCCGTCCGCCAACCTGGCGCTCCACTATGGGAGTCCTGGGCAGGTTAGCCACCGGTGGTGCAGAATCGGTAGCACCAAAGAGACTACGATTCAGAGCATCCGCTCAGAAAGACAGGCAGCCATGGGCAGGCACATCGGTCTCAGCAACAGTTATTGCAGAGAGGGGAGAAGGTTCG
>DASTLM010000441.1:0-21257 GCA_035714945.1 Dehalococcoidia bacterium
CAAAGGGGCTTCACCCCTCTGGACTCCCCTTTTTCAGCACCATGCTATGATGATACTGCCATAATGATATTAGTGAGTAATGAATGATAGTATTGGAACACGGTCTGCCAGTTTGTTTGGCATCCCGACTGCTGATAGCTATAATGCGGCGGGGAGTATACTGGGGCGCAAGAGCGGATGGCGGATGATTGAATAGCGTTTACCTTCTGGCGGCACCCACCAATGGCTCGCATCCTCTCGCCGGAGAAATCGGACGGGCCGGTCTGCCTTATCGGCTAATTCAGGACCTGGATCATCTGGAGGAGTCGGTCACCGGCCCCCCGCCGGATGCAGTGCTGATCGACTTGTCTACCGTGAGTATAACCCAGGCCAGGGCGCTCATTGACCGATGCCGGGAGTTGAAGCTGCCGGTGCTCACCGTGGTTCATCAGGCAATTATCAACGATTTCGACCCCGCATTGAACTCCGACGATTTCATCCTGAGCCCGATTCACCCTGGTGAACTTCAAGCTCGGATTAAACAGGCGATCTTCCGGGTGAAAGGGCCGACCAGCCAGAACCTGCTGCAAGTCGGAGACCTGGTTATCGATCTGGAAAAGTACGACGTGACCATGGGCAGCCGACGAATCTCGCTGACGTACAAGGAATTTCAACTGCTGGTGCTGCTGGCTTCCAACCCGGGACGGGTCTACACTCGTGACGTTTTGTTGAGTCAGGTGTGGGGCTACGACTACCTGGGCGGCACCCGGACCGTGGACGTGCACATCCGGCGGTTGCGTTCCAAGATAGAAGACCCGGACCATTCATTTGTCGAGACCATCTGGAACGTGGGATACCGTTTCAGGGATGATGCTTGATTTCAGGTGGACTCGCCGCTGACCCGGTTCAGAAAGCGGGCCACCTGCCGGGCCAGGCCAGCGTGTTCCGGCGCGGCCAACTCCGGGTCCTGGTCAATCAGCCGCGCGGCTTCCTCCCTGGCCATCGTCAATAATTCCCGGTCGGAAAGGCGGGCCATCCGCAGGTCGGGAAGCCCGCTCTGGCGAGTGCCGAAGAAGTCGCCGGGTCCGCGCAATTCCAGGTCAACCTCGGCCAGCTGGAACCCGTCATCGATCTGTTCCAGTGCCGCCAGTCGTTCTCGGGCCACCTCTGACGGGTCATCGGACAGCAGAATGCAGTAGCTCTTGTGCTCGCCGCGCCCGACCCGGCCGCGGAACTGGTGCAGTTGCGACAGCCCGAATCGGTCAGCGCCTTCGATTAACATAACGGTGGCGTTGGCTACGTCGATTCCCACCTCCACCACGGCGGTTGAAACCAGAATATCCAACTCGCCGTCGCGGAACTGGCGCATCACCTTGTCCTTCTCCCGGGCAGACATCCGGCCGTGGAGCAGTCCCACCCGCAATTCCGGGAAGACATCCTGGGATAGCCGCCGGTGTTCTTCGGTGGCGGCCCTGGCTTCGATTGCCTCGGACTCTTCGATGAGCGGGTAGATGATGAACGCCTGACGGCCTTCTTGGACCTGCTTCCGCACGAACCCGTGGGCGGCGTCTCTCCGGTCCGGCCCCAGCCAGCGGGTCTTGATCTTCTGGCGGCCCGGCGGCAGCTCATCGATGGTGGAAATGTCCAGGTCGCCGTACAGAGTCAGCGAAAGGGTGCGGGGGATGGGAGTGGCCGACAGGACCAGGGTGTGCGAATTTTCCAGGCCCTTCTGACGCAAAGCAGAACGCTGCAACACGCCGAATCGATGCTGTTCGTCCATTACCGCCAGGGCCAGTTTGGGGATTTCTACACCAGATTGAATCAGGGCGTGGGTGCCCACCAACAGGTCCAGGTTGCCTTCGGTGGACCGGTTAATTAGCTCTCGCCGCACTTTGGCGCGAGTGCTCCCGGTCAGCAGTCCCACTGAGACCGGGCGTCCCAGGGACGCCAGGTAGGCGGTTACCAGGTTCTCCTCCTGCACCGGGCGGGCCAGGCCACCCAACAACCTGGCGACCGTCTGGAAATGCTGCTCCGCCAGCACTTCGGTGGGCACCATGACTGCCCCCTGGTAGCCCGCCGCCGCCGCTGCCAGCAGGGCCACCAGTACCACCACCGTTTTGCCGCTGCCGACCTCGCCCTGCAGCAGCCGGTTCATTGGTGGGGTTCCCTGTTCCAGATCGGACAAAATCTCGTCGATACACCGGAGCTGAGCGCCGGTCAGGGCAAAGGGCAGGGAATCAATGAAACCCTTCAGAATGTTGGAGTCTACCTTGATGGACACACCTTCAATTCGCTGGCTCAAACGCTTCCGGCGGGACAGCACCGCTAATTGCAGGGTAAGCAGTTCATCGAAGGCCAGGCGTCGGCGCGCTTTCGCCCAGGTATCCAGTCCGTCCGGGTAGTGGGCCTGCATGATCGCGGTTGGCAGGGGCATTAGCTGGGTACGGTCCAGCAGGTCGGCGGGCAGGGTCTCCTCGGTTCCGCCCAGCCATTGAGTGAGGGCTTGCCAGGTGATGCGACGGAGATTGCGGGCAGTCAGTCCTTCAGTCAGAGGATATACCGGGATCAACCGGCCCGTGTGAATCGGCGTTTGTCCCTCATCCAGCAGTTCGTAGTCCGGTGACTCGAACACCAACTGCCCCCGGTAGGCCTCGGCTTTGCCGCTGATGGAAATGCGGGCGTTGGACCGGAGACTCTGGGCCAGATAACCCTGCCCGAACCAGATAATCTTGATGTTGCCGGTTTCGTCGCTGAGCACCGCTTCGGTCGCCTTCAAGCGCCCCTTTGGTCCCATTGCGACCACTCGGGACTCCCAGAGGTGGCCGATTACCGTGCATTCCAGCCCTGGTTCCACCTCGGCAATCTTGACCACCCGGGAATAGTCCTGGTGGCGTCGGGGAAACAGGTAGAGCAGGTCGCGGACAGTTGTAACCTCCAGCCGCTGGAAGCGGGCCGAAAGTTTGGTGTCGACGCCCCGCAATCGGTCGACGGGAGCGTCAATGGTCAGGCCGGCCGGTGGGCCGCGAAAGCTGATCGACGGCCGGGAAGGCTCAGTTTTCCGCACCGGGGCTTTAGCGGTGGGGGCCTGTGTTCGAGAGGCGCCACTGTTAGGAAATACTGGACCGGTTACCGGTGGTCCACCTGGGGATTCGCCAACGCTGTCCAGCAGCATGTTCCAACGATCGACCCAGTCCGCACGTTCCCTGGGCGAGAGCTGGCGGTAGGAAGCTTGAAGTAGATTTCGGACACCCTCAGTATCGGCCAGAAAGCCGGCGATCGACTCCGACCAGTGTACGACAAACCGGTCCAGGCCGCCCATAACCGCGCCATTGTCAAAGCCCCGGGCTGCTTCCAGGTCCAGGATTTTGCGAAGAGCTTCCACCCAGGGAGGTGTTGTTGTCGGTTGGGAAGCCATATTATCCGGGTAATTCTCCTGGTTGCCGGCGCACCTGCCTCTTCAATCCCCACCGCAGAATATCTGTACTCAGTATATCAAACCGGACTGTTTTGGCATCTCGCACCTGTCACGATTACTCTGACCTGATGCAGTGACCTGTTTTCCTTGACGCTGTTCCCGGTCCCAGCCTAGAATGGGGTGCCAGGCTCCAGGCTATTTCGATTCGATATCCCCGTCGATATCCCCGTCGATATCCACGCAGAGGCGGTACCAGCGATGGCAGACCAGGGCGATGGGAAATCCGTCCGAGGGAGACCGGCCGGAGGCCATTTCCCGGGAGGCCGATACCAGCAAGAGGACCGGGTAATTTCCGGCGTTGCTCAACCCCATGATGAGGTTCTGGACCGCTCGCTGCGGCCTCGGCGGCTGTCCGACTTCGTCGGGCAATCGCCGGTCAAAGAGGTCCTGAGCATCGGCATCCAGGCGGCTAAACTCCGGGGGGAGCCGCTGGACCACATTATCATCTACGGGCCCCCCGGTCTGGGCAAGACCACCCTGGCACACATCATCGCCAATGAGATGGGCGTTAACGTCAAGGTCACCTCCGGCCCAGCCATCGAGCGCGCTGGCGATATGGCCGCCATTCTGACCGGGTTGAAGCCCGGCGACCTGCTTTTCATTGACGAGATTCACCGCCTCAACCGGGTGGTTGAAGAGGTCATGTACTCCGCGATGGAGGACTTCTTCCTGTCCTGGATGGTGGGCAAAGGCCTGGCCGCGCGCAACATCAACCTGAGGATCAACCCCTTCACCCTGGTGGGGGCGACCACCCGTTTCTCGCTGATCAGCGCACCCATGCGCGACCGGTTCGGTTCGGTGTTCCGGCTGGACTATTATAATCAGGCCGATATGGAAGTAGTGGTGGGGAGATCGGCCAGAATCCTGGATTTGCAGGCCGAGCCGGAAGGCATCCTGGAAATAGCTTCGCGAGCGCGGGGCACACCCCGCATCGCCAACCGGCTGCTGAAACGGGCGCGGGATTATGCCCTGGTGGCGGCCGATAACGAGGTCACCGGCACCGTCGCCAGGGCTGCGCTGGACCTGCTACGGGTTGACCGCCTGGGCCTGGACGAATCGGACCATCGTCTGCTGACCAGCATCATCGACAAGTTCAGCGGAGGGCCGGTGGGTCTGGACACCCTGTCGGCCTGCCTCAGCGAAGATGCCGATACCGTCATGGAAGTCTGGGAACCCTATCTAATGCAGTTGGGCTTCCTGGAGCGCACCAGCCGGGGTCGGGTTGCCACGCCGCTGGCCTACAACCACCTGGGCCGGCCCTGGGCCGATAAAGCCCAGGTGCCATCAGACCAGACTCGCTTCTCAGGGTTTTAGGCGCTCCCACCAGCCCTGATCTTTTCCGGCGATGGGTCTACCATGCCGGGCCGTCCTTGATGGCCCGCCCGAGGCGGGCCCAGGCAGCGGCACTCCCCCTTTTCGTAAGGACCCCCCACCGTCACCTGGACGTCGATCAGAGATGTCGCGGCGTGGCCCTCCCGGTGGGGATGGAGATATCCTGGGGTCTTGCCCTAGGTCCGCCGCAGCTTGGGGTCCAGGGTGTCCCGCACCCGGTCGCCGAAGAAATTGAACGCCAACACTACTGAGGTGATGGCCAGACCCGGCAGTAGGGCCAGCCACCACACGTCCAGGATTACGGACCGACCTTCTGATTATTCTGGTGGGTAACAGGCCAAGACCCGGATCTAATGCTGAAGGACATGGCCGTCGTCGACCCCGATAACAGCAAGGGGCGCGCCAACTCCCAAGGCGTTGGCGATACCCCTCACTGCACGGCAACGCCGGACTGATTACCGGACCGATTACCGGGTGAACTTCATGGTGTTGGTCCGGACCCTGGGTGCATACAGGGGTTCCCAGTCCAGGTCCTCGGCCAGGCCGTAAACCACCTGCACCGGTATGAAGGGTAAGAATATGAACTCGTCGTAGGCGAAATCGAAGATCTCAATCATGCGTTGCGTGCGCAGGTCGCCCTCTGGTGTCGCCACGGCTGCTTGAACTTTCTCCCAGATATCCGGAAAACAGGCGCGAGAGCTGGTGCTCAGGCAACCGACCCGGCGATTGGCTTGCACCTGGCCGTCCAGCATCTCGTTGGAGGTGGACGTAACCAGGACGTGCGACGAAGCGAAGTAAGGGCCTGGAGGGTCCCGCTGGGCGCAGTCCCAGGTGCCGATATAACCCGGTACCTTCGCGAATTGGCCGCAACCGGTGAGTTGGATTTCTCTGGCGCGATTATATTCATGGAGCTGAAATTCGGCGTTAATACCCACTTCCGTCCAGTACTGGATGACCGCCTCCTGAAACTCCACATTCCGGCAGCAATAGCCGGTGCGACTGTTGATGACTATTTTGTTGGCCGGGTCGTAGTTGGCCTCCTGAAGGAGCTGCCTGGCCCGCTCCGGGTCGTAGGGATAGGGCACCGAGTTCCTTTCGGTCACCCCAACCGTCCCGGGGGGATTTATGTTTCCCCAGCAGGGCAGCCCCTCCAGTAAGGCGTCGGTGATCGCCTGGCAGTTGATGGCCAGAGCGAGGGCTTCCCGCACCTGTTTCTTCTTCAGTTCCGGGTGCCACATGGCATCTGGAATCAGCGAGAAAACCTCGCTGGTGCTGGACTGCTTCCACTTGGGTACCTTCGTTTTGTAATCGAACCCGATATCCGCGGCCCAGTCGGCCTCGCCAGTTTGGACCATAGCAGCCCGGACCAACTCCTCACCCCGCCACACGTTGGTCAGTTTCTTGATGTGAGGGGCCTGGCCGTCTACCACCGAGGGGTCGGGATTGGGAACATAGTTCTCATAGATCTCCATCTGGATGTCGATGTCGGGCCGCCATTCAACCAGCTTGTAGGGGCCGATGCCGTAGATCTGGCGATTCCGTTCTTCCGCGGGTGCTGAGGCGTACCATTCGGGGGCCTGGAAGCGGCCAAAAATCATACTCCGGGGCAGGACCGGACACTCGCCAGCGCACACCACCTGGACCGTATACTGGTCCACAACCTCGGCCTGGATGGAGCCGTGGTAGGCGTAGCTGGATGAGGCGTTGTCTGGGTTGCCGTTCTGGTCGATGCCCGCCTTGGCCGCCTCGGCGTTCCACGGCTCACCGTTGTGGAACTTGACCCCCTGCCGCAGCTTGAACCGCCAGTTCTGGGAGTCCAGTTGTTCCCAACTATCAACCCCGGAAAGGGATACCACCTCGAAGGTATCGCTGGTGATCCAGGTCATGGGCTCATTGACGATGGTGTCGCACACGGCGGTAAAGATCACCGCGGTACAACTGGTGCCCCATGGGTCCATGCTGCCTGGCTGATCCGGCATGACGAAGGTCAGGTGGTCTCTGGCGCCCTCTGATTGCGCCGGCTGTTCCACCACCTGGGGCGCCGGACTCGGTCGGGCACTTGATTCCTGGCGAACTTGGGCCGGACTTTGCGGCTCCGTTGACTCCGCCGGCGGAGCCGAGGCGCCGCAAGCAACTGCCACCAGGAGCAATAGCGCCACACCTCCCCACACCAGAGTTTTTGACCTGGAAATGGTACGCCGTCCTGGAAGGTACATATTTCTCTCCTCCTCGATACCAATTACTTGACGTCGATCACGGATATCGCGCCACTGCCAGCCCAGTTGGGATGGAGATATCCTGGGGTCTTGCCCTAGGTCCGGCGCAGCTTGGGGTCCAGGGTGTCCCGCACCCAGTCGCCGAAGAAATTGAACGCCAACACTACTGAGGTGATGGCCAGACCCGGCAGTAGGGACAGCCACCACACGTCCAGGATTACAGCCCGACCTTCCGATACCATGATTCCCCAGGCCGGATCACCCGGCGGCAGGCCCAGACCCAGGAAGCTCAACGAGGCTTCCAGCAGGATTACCTGGCCGATCTGCAGGCTGGTTATGACCATCAAGGTGTTGATGGTGTTGGGGAATATGTGGCGCACGATTGTCATCGGCATCAACAGCCCGGCTATCTGGGCGTAGGTTACAAAGTCCAACTGCTTTATCGCCAAAACGTCGCCGCGAATCATTCGGGCGAATCTGGCCCAGACGGTTAGCGCCACCGCCAGGATAATGTTTTCGATCCCCGCCCCCAGAATAGTCACGATGATCAACGCCACCAGGATGGTGGGGAAGCCCAAAGCGGCATCGGCGGCCCGCATTATCAGCACATCCACAAGTCCTAACCGGAAACCGGCGACCAGGCCCAGGGCAGTGCCGACAAAAGCCCCAGTGCCCAGGGCGATCAGGCTTATGAAGACGGCGGTCCGAGCTACGTAGATAAGACGGCTCAGCATGTCCTGACCCAAAATGTCCGTCCCCAGGGGGTGGCTCCAGGTCCAATTGTCCCCGAAAGGAACCGGGGCCAATTTGGCATCTAGCATGTTGATTCCAGTAGGGTCGTGGGGGGACAGGAACGGGGCAAAGGCGGCGCAGACCAGCAGTATGGCCATTAGGTGTGGTAATATGTTTCTGGGATGTGTTAACATCACGTCCCTTCCCTTGGCCTCAGGTGCTTGGTTTGAGCGAACGATTCACCTGGGGCTATCTTTTTTGTCTAAGACAGGTAGTAGTTTCTAAACTTCGCCAGATTCTTCCTTCTATCTATACCGCAATCGATACCGCTATACAGTTCTCCGGCCGCACCGGCAACACCTACAGTAAGTGATAGCAATCACTCTGGTATTACGCCAAAAATGCAAGTTATGTTCACGGTATTCGTCCTTTCTTAGCGTATTCCGCATTTATGAGATGATAATTTACGCTCTGATAATTGTAAACAGAGTGTACCGGTAATGTATATCACCGATCCAGGCAGTGTCAACCGGCAGATAAGTAATATTCTTCGCAGCAATATATTAGCTCAGGATATAATTTTCTGTCTGAAGGGCCAAATGGTGTGGAGAACGCATGGCACATCGGGTAATCGTTGCGAATAGGTGATCTAATCCATGCAATCTAATATGGAGAACGAAACCCCAGGTTAACCGGACGGGGGTTGGGGTGGAATGCCCTGGGGGGTAACCCGGCCCCTTTACGACCTGACTGCCAGGGGTTAGTATTTCAGGTATCCTGGGAGTAAACCTATTTGTCACTGACCTTTTCGCCACTGAGGAGGGGGCATGATTTACGAACTTCGGACTTATGACACCATGCCAGGAAGGCTGCCGGCCCTCAACGACCGGTTCGCCAACCACACCATGGGATTCTTCAAAAGGCATGGCATCCATATTGTAGGTTTCTGGACCGAGGAAATCGGCACCAGCAATCGGCTGGTCTACATGCTGGGATTCGACAGTCTGGCCGACCGGGAGAAGAAGTGGGCTGCTTTTCAGTCCGACCCCGACTGGAATAAGGTGCGCTCGGAGTCGGAGAAGACCGGTCCGATCAACGCCGTAGTGCACAACGTCCTGCTCCGGCCGACCAATTACTCGCCCATGCAGTAAATCCCAGTAAACCCCAGTAAACCCCAGTAATTCTATCGAAAAGTCGGAGAGCTGGTGCTCTCCGGGCACCTGCCCGCCTGCCCGGCCTGGCTTGCTAGCCCAGCATGGGGCGGCTAGAATAGTCCGATACTTCCAGGGAAAGGCAGCAGGGAAAGGCAGCAGGGAAAGGCAGCGTGGTCTTTACTCAAGCGTGGCCTTCGATATCTGGCAGGCGGTCGTGATTGCGGTATTCAGCGACCAAAGTTGAATCTTTCATCGGCGAAAGACCGGTCTCCGAAATCCTGGAGAAGGCCCGGTCCGGAACGCCGCCCACCGACGCAGAAGCGTTAGCCCTCCTGAAGGCCGATGGGAAGTCATTGGCCGAACTGTGCCAGGTGGCCGCCGGTCTGCGAGACCGGGGCAAAGGCAGAGTAGTGACCTTCTCGCCAAAGGTGTTCATACCCCTGACTCGTTTGTGCCGCGATTACTGTGGCTACTGCACCTTCCGGCAGGAGCCGGCTACCGCCAGCACCCTGTACCTGACCCCCGAGGAAGTCCTGGCAGTGGCCGGTGCCGGGCAGGGGATGGGTTGTACCGAAGCCCTGTTCACCCTGGGCGAGCGCCCGGAACAGAGGTACCCCGAAGCCAGGGACTGGCTGGCGCGGCGGGGGTACGCCACCACCCTGCAATATCTGGCCGCCATGTGCAAATTGGTGCTGGAGGAGACTTCCCTCTTGCCCCACGCCAACCCGGGCACCATGAGCCGTCGGGAGATGGCAGCGCTGCAACCCTGCAATCCGTCGCTGGGCCTGATGTTGGAAAGCACCAGCGAAAAACTCTATGCATCGGGCGGCCCCCACGAATTGGCCCCCAGCAAACGGCCCCGGGTGCGGCTGAGGACCACCGAAATCGCCGGCGAATTGGGGATACCTTTCACCAGCGGCATCCTGATCGGAATTGGCGAAACCCGCCGGGACCGCATCGATTCGCTACTGGCCCTTCGAGACCTGCACCAGACCTACGGCCACATCCAGGAAGTCATCATTCAGAACTTCAAGGCCAAGCCGAACACTGCCATGAGTGGCTCACCGGATGCTTCCTCTGCGGAAATGCTCTGGACGGTTGCCGTCGCCCGGATAATATTGGGTGAAAATATAAACCTCCAGGTTCCTCCCAACCTGAGTGCCCGGGATTACCAGATCTATCTGGATGCGGGAATCAACGACTGGGGAGGGGTTTCTCCGCTGACCATCGACTATGTGAACCCGGAAGCGCCCTGGCCCGGCCTGCCCGACCTGAGAGACCGCACCCTTTCGATGGGGTTCGAGTTGCGTCCCAGATTGCCGGTGTACCCGGAATACTTCGTTAATACCGACCAGTATCTGCCCACCGCCCTCCGGACCAGGGCCCTAGCCCTGGCCGATGGCGAGGGATACGTAACAGGGGGAATGCAACGATATGTCGGCTCCAATTGAAGAACGGCTTGAAGAACGGCCCGCTCCCCAGGAATTGGCGGCTCTGATTAGCTGCCTCCAGCCCCCGGTGGCCCGCATCCTGGACGATGCGCTGGCCGGGCAGGACATTTCGGCGGAGGACGCCGTTACTCTCTTTCACTCCACCGGCCTGGAGTTCAGCGCTCTGGGCATGGTGGCCGATGAGCTTCGCCGGCGCCGGGTGGGTGACCTGGTGACCTATGTGGTCAACCGCAACATCAATTTCACCAACGTCTGTATCAAACGCTGCGGTTTCTGCGCCTTTAGCCGGGATTTCCGCGAGGAAGAAGGCTACTTCTTGCCGGTCAACGAGATCGTCCGCCGGGCCAGGGAAGCCTGGGACTATGGCGCCACCGAGGTGTGCATTCAGGCCGGACTGCCCCCCCAGATGGAGGGTGACCTTTACATCAAGTTATGCGAGGCCATCAAGCAAGAGCTGCCCGACATGCACATCCACGGGTTTTCGCCGGAGGAGGTGCTCTACGGGTCAGTCCGCTCCCGCTGTACCATTCGGGAGTACCTGGAGGGCCTCCGCGACGCCGGAGTGGGCAGTCTCCCCGGCACATCGGCGGAGATTCTGGACCAGGAGTTGCGCGACCTGATCTCCCCGGGTCGAATCACCGTAAAACAATGGGTGGAGGTAATCACCACCGCCCATGAACTGGGTATCCCGACCACCTCTACGGTAATGTTTGGCCATGTCGAGACCAACGAACAAATCGCCCGGCATATCGCCTTGCTGCGGGACATCCAGGGGCGGACCGGCGGTTTCACCGAGTTCGTGCCCCTCAGCTTTGTCAACTCGGAGGCGCCCATGTTCCTCAAGGGCCTGATTAACGGCGTCCGCTCCGGACCCGCCGGCATGGATGTGATCAAAGTCCACGCCATCGCCCGCATTATGCTGAACAACTGGATACCCAACATCCAGGCCTCCTGGGTCAAAGAGGGCAGCCGGATGTCCCAGTTGCTGCTGACCGTTGGGGTTAACGACCTGGGCGGCACCCTGATTAACGAGAGTATCTCCACCTCCGCCGGGGCGCAGCACGGCCAGTTAATGCGGCCCGGCGAGTTCCGGGAGATGATCCGGCAGTCCGGACGGGTCCCGGCGGAACGTTACACCGATTACCGCCTCAAGCGGGTGTTCAATGATACTGATGTCGAGCTGGACCCGCTGGACCTGGTGGGCGACAACGTCGAAGACATTTTCGGCTCCTATAACCGTCTGGTTAAAATGGCTGCCTATCGCTTCGAGCACCCACGAAAGACCTCAAACCGGGGCGCCTGAATCCGGTCTTGCGAGGGAATCCCTGGCAGGTATGGACCGCAAAATATTGGCCCTGGCCGGCGGGACCGGGGGCGCGAAGTTGGCCCTGGGATTGGCCCGCCTATTGGCTCCCCAGCACCTGGTCATTGTGGTGAACACCGGAGATGACGAGTGCTTTCACGGGCTGCACGTATCCCCCGACCTGGACACCGTGATGTATACCCTGGCTGGCCTGGTGAACCAGGAAACCGGCTGGGGGCTATCCGGCGATACCTTCAATGCCCTGGACATGCTGCGGAAGTATGACGTCGAAACCTGGTTCAACCTGGGTGACCATGACCTGGCGACCCACGTACGGCGCACTCAACTATTGAGGCAGGGTCTTACCCTGTCTCAGGTAACGGAAGAACTGTGCCGGCGGCTGGGGGTCGAGCATCAAGTGGTGCCCATGAGTGACCAGCCAGTGAGGACGGTGTTGAGCACGGACGCTGGTGACCTGCCGATGCAGGCTTACTTTGTCCAGCAGCGCAGCGAACCGAAGGTTGGCAGAATCGCTTACGCCGGCGCCGAAACGGCGGAGGCTGCTCCCCAATTCGCCGCGGCAATGGCCGAGGCCGAGATGGTGGTGTTCTGTCCCTCCAATCCCTACCTCAGCCTCGGGCCGATTCTGGCGGTGCCCGGCGTGAGAATGCGCATTGCAGAAATGTGCCCGCCTCAGCTTCGGGTCGCGGTCAGTCCCATCGTCGGTGGCGCGGCCATCAAGGGTCCGGCGGCCAAGATCATGGCAGAACTGGGGCAGGAAGTATCCTGTGTGGGGATTGCTCGGAGCTACCGGGACATCTGCGATGTCCTGGTGATTGACCAGCGAGACGCTCACCGGGCTTCTGAAATCGAAAGAATGGGCCTGAAACCGCTGGTGGCCCCTACCATTATGAACACTGAAGCGGATAAAATAGCGCTGGCTCGGCGCATCCTGCAGCTGACAGACAACTAGGCCCATGCTAGACTTACCCGCTACCACGATACCGATCATCCCCATGAAGCCCCTGTCCGAAGGCAAGACCCGGCTGGCCCGCCAGTTGACCCGGGACCAGCGGGCCGAGTTGATCGTCGGAATGCTGCGGCGGGTGATTGCGGCCATCAAAAGCGCATCCATTGATCGGTTCTGGGTCATTGGAGGCGACCAGCGCGTGATGCAACTGACGCGCAACAACGGGGGGTTGTGGCTGGAAGAATTGGGCCGAAACTTGAACGATACCCTGACCAGGGCCTTCGAGCGGGCTTACCAGCAAGGCAATTCGGCGCTCTACTTACCGGGTGACCTGCCCTTCATCAAGCCCGGCGATGTGACCAGTCTGTTACGGTCGTCGGAGCGGGGCAGCAACGTCACCCTGGCGCCCGCCCGCCGCGATGGCGGCACCAACGGCATCGTCGTCCCCCACGGGATACCCTTCTTGCCCGAGTTGGGACGTCGCAGCTTCGCCAGACACCTGGCGCAGGCAGCCGCCAAGGAAATATCGGTGTCCATTTACTACAGTCAAGGTTTGGGCTTCGACCTGGACACCATCGATGACCTGGAATCCTACGAGCATATGGAACCCGGTTTGCTGCAACGGCTGGTGCCCCACTGGGAAGGTTCAATAAATTCAAAATAAATTCAAAATAGATTCAGTGGGAAGCTAAACGGAAACTGGGACCGGAACACCCTCTAACGGAAAATTCGGATGTCAAAAACCAGGGTAAAATTGGGAGTTCTGTTGCCTACCCGAGGGCTCCTGCTGGCTGACGCTCCTCCGTCCAACGCCAACCTGGTGCTGGACCTGGCCCAAAAAACCGAGGAGGCCGGACTGGACTCGGTGTGGGTGGGAGATAGCCTTACCGCCAAACCCCGCCTGGAGCCGTTGAGTGTTCTGGCGGCGATTGCGGCACGGACCAGTCGGGTAAGACTGGGCACGGCGGTCTTGCTGATGGCACTCCGTCACCCGCTTTTGCTGGCCCAGACCCTGGGCACGGTGGACCTGATCTCCCAGGGCAGATTGTTAGTCGCCGCCGGCGCCGGAGGGGCCTTTAACGTGGAGCAGCAACAGGAGTGGCAGAGGGTTGGCGTTAAAGCATCGCAACGGGCCAGTCGTTTGGCAGAGATGGTCCAGATCATCAAAGGCTTGAACCGGGGTGAGACGGTTTCATTCCAGGGAAGGCATTTTGAACTGGACTCCGTCGCCATGCGGCCCCGCTCGGTGCAGACCGGCGGTGTGCCAATCCTGCTGGCCTGCCACGGGCGATTTCCGGCCCGGGGGGCGCAAATTCAGCGGGCGGCGCGTTGGGCCGATGGCGTAATCTCCATCTCCGACACTCCCGACGAGTACCGCCAGGTAGTACGCGATGTTCGGGCATTGGCTGCCGAACTGGGTCGTGACGCCAGTTCGATGGAAGCCGCCATGTACCTGACCGTTAACCTGGACCGGGATATGGCCCGGGGCGCTGCAGAAGCGGAGCAGTGGTTGCTGGGTTACTACGGGACCAACATCTGGGGCAGCCGCTGGGGTCCCTTTGGCGACCCAAGCCAGATCAAAGAGCGCATCGCCGAGTATGCGGAAGCCGGAGCGGACACGGTCATTGTCAGGTTTGCCTCTTTCACACCAAAAGAGCAACTGGACGCTTTCCTGAATGAGGTGGCCCCGGTTTTCCAGTAATCAGACGACCAGCACTGGTTTCAGTTCCCGGTTTCAGCGCTTGTTTTCAGGGCATGGTCCCGGTCTTACAGAAGGGTGGAGGAGGCCAATGTGTACCCCATAGACCTATCGGGCAAAAAAGGCATAATCTTTGGTGTCGCCAACGACCGGAGCATAGCCTGGGCGATAGCCAGCGTTCTGGCCAATGCCGGAGCGCAGTTGGCCTTCACCTACCAGAATGATCGACTAAAAGAACGCGTTGACCGCCTGGCCAATACTCTGAAGGGTGCGATAACCCTACCCTGTGATGCCTCTGACGACCAGCAAATCATCGATGTGTTTCAGCACACCGCCCAGGCCTTCGGTGAGGTTTCCTTCCTGGTGCACAGTATCGCCTTCGCCAATCGCGAGGACCTGGCCGGTAATTTCTCCGACACCGGCCGGGAAGGATTCCGGCTGGCCCTGGAGATCAGCGCCTACTCGTTGCTGCCCCTGGTCAAATACGCCGCTCCGCTGATGAAGAACGGCGGCAGCGTAATCGCAATGACCTTCCAGGCTTCCCGGAAGGTCTATCCAGGATACAACGTAATGGGCACCGCCAAAGCCGCGTTGGAGCACGAGGTCCGGCAGCTAGCCTCGGAATTCGGCGGTCGGAACATTCGCGTCAACGCCATTTCCGCCGGGCCGTTGGACACCCTGGCCGCCCGGGGAATCCACGGGTTCCTGGACCTGAAACGGATACACGCCGAGAAAGCGCCTTTGCGGCGCAATATCACCGCGGATGAAGTGGCGAAGACTGCCCTGTTCCTGTGCAGTGATCTGTCCAGCGGCATTACTGGTTCGGTTATTCCAGTGGACGCCGGCTATCACATTATGGCGGTGTAGTTTGGCCGATTCAGTCCGGCGGATTGGGGGGCAAACCGGGTCTAACCGGTCGCCTGGCCCTGCAGGCCCTCCAGGTGCAACCGGTCCTCCTGTGCCTTGCCTGCCCGGCCCATATGGGCGTAGGCCTCGGCGCGCCGCGTCCAGGCCGGCAGATAGGCCGGGTCCAGGGCAATGGCTTTGGTAAACTGATCGATTGCTACCTGGAACTTGCCCGCCGCCATCAGCGCCGAGCCCCGCTCGGTGAAACCTGCCGCGGTAATCGGGTAGCGCACTACCGCCGGTTGTTGGACTTCCGGTTCCGCCTCAGGGGAAGTTTCCATTGGCGTTGCTTCCGACACCCCGACTTCTTCGGAGACCGGTGCGGAGACCGGTGCCGAAACCGGCGCAGAATCCATCGGCCGGTTCGGCGCCTCGAACACCGGCAAAGCCATCTCTGGAGCAAAGTGCCCCGCTGGTGGTTCCACCGGTGGTCCAACCTGCTCCGAATCCGGTGATTGCTCCGGCTCAACTTGCATGACGGTGGCTACCGCCTCGGACCTTGGTCGGGGATTACCAGAAAATGCCCGGCCCAACTCCCAGCCGCAATTAACGCAGTAGGTATGTCCCGCGGCGTGATAAGCATGGCATTTGGGACAGGTTACTGTTTCCGGTACCGCTTCCTGGCTGGCGGGTTGGGGGGACTTCAGGAAAAGCAGGACCATCATCGGACCCATACCGAGGAGATCGGGCCACGATGGGATCAGCATCAGCAGCAGTGCGATGCCGCCCCAAACCAGGGGATTGCGCCCTTTCGAGCGGGCCAGCCGGACCGTCCAAAGGATGATCAAGCCAAGGGACAGATACAAGAACAGACTGGATACATCGGTCATGCGGGGTGCCTCTGCCGGGATTCTTCCCTTTACTAAAACCTGCGTTAACTAGAATCTGAACCGGGAGCTATTAATATGAATATACACTTGGCCGGGGCAGATAGACAAGATTCCCTGGGGGGATCACCCGCTCAGCCCGGGACGGGTCAGGATAGAAATTACGTTATTTGACCTGAAAATTGACCTGACAATTTCCTGGAAATAAAGTGGAGGGTCAGGGGATAGGGTATCGGATGCATATCCCAGAATACAGCTAATGGTTCAGAAAGTAGATTATTTTTGTGAAAAATAATACATACTTGCATGTATTTGTTCAATTGACACCCTTTTATAGCGTGGTTATAATCCTGTCATGCTGACGGTTCGGATACGGCGGCGGCTTTCAGCTAAAGCCTATCTGTGTTTATATGGTGTAGGTGGGGAGACGCTGATTCAATGCTGGAGGTGACGCGTGTCAATCGCAGCGCATCATACCGGGCTTCATGAATACATAACCGAGGAGTGGCGCGCCAAGGGCAGGTATGACGGCCTGGGCGCGGTGGTCATGGCAATCGCGGAAGGTTCTTGCCAGGTCCAACAGCACGTTCGGCGGGCTGCCCTGGCCGAGGCCTGGGGCACTACTGGTGAGACCAACGTCCATGACGAGATTGTCCAGCATCTGGACCTGCTCAGTTCGGATATCTTCGTCGAGGCCCTCCACCGGTCCGGTCACGTGGCCGCCATCGGCTGCGAAGAGATAGAAAAGCCGGTCATTGCCGAGGGCGAAGTTGCCGATGGCTACATTGTGCTGATGGATCCATTGGACGGCTCTTCCAACATTGAGGTAGCGGTGAGCATAGGCTCCATCTTCGGGATCTGGCAGAAAAAGCCGGGAGAGACGGTGAACGACGCCTCCCTGCTCCGGCCAGGCAACCAACAGGTGGCTGCGGTCTATGTAGTCTACGGGTCCAGCACGGTGCTGGTCGTGGCCACCCGGAACAACGTCTGCGGTTTCACCCTGGACAGCGCTTCCGGCGCCTTTGCGCTGACCCACCCCGATATCAGGATCCCCGCCAATTGCCCGTACTACAGCACCAATGAGGGCAACAACAAACTCCTGGACCGATCCACCCAAAAGGCGATCACCCTGCTCCGGGACAGGTTCTCGCAGCGGTACGTCGGTTCTCTGGTGGCTGATTTCCACCGGAATCTCTTGAAGGGCGGTATCTTTGCCTACCCAGCCGACCAGACCAGAAAAGATGGCCGCCTCCGCCTGATGTATGAGGCAAACCCCCTGGGCTTTGTGGCCGAACAGGCCGGCGGGGCTGCTTCCACCGGCTATGAGCGAATCATGGACATTGTCCCCCAACAGTTACACCAGCGGACGCCGTTGATCTTGGGCAACAAAGACGTCGTCGAGGCAACCGTGTCGGTGATTAAAGGGGGCAAGTAGCATGGCTGGGCAGAGACGCTGCCGGAATGGCTCATCCAGGAACATGCAGTCAGGAAAATGCAGTCAGGAAAATGCAGTCAGGAAAATGCACCCAGGAAAATGCACCCAGGAGGCGTAATCTATGGACAGGCAACGACTAGTGCAGACCGCTCAAGCGTTGGTTGCGGATAAACAGGGTATCCTGGCAGCCGACGAAAGCAGCGGCACTATAAAACGACGGTTCGACAGCATTAAGGTGGAGTCCACTGCAGAGAACCGGCGCAACTACCGGGAGATGCTGTTCCGCACCGCTGGGATTGCCGATTTTATCAGCGGCATAATCCTCTACGACGAGACCATTCGCCAGGCGGGCGCCGACGGGACGCCCCTGGTCAAGGTACTGTTGGACCAGGGCATAATCCCCGGGATCAAGGTTGACAAGGGCACCGTGCCCCTGCCCGGTGCTCCAGAGGAGTTGGTGACGGAAGGCCTGGATGGTCTGCGGGACCGCCTCAAGGAGTACGTAGAATTGGGGGCCGGGTTCACCAAATGGCGGGCGGTGATCAGTATCTCTGACCATACCCCCACTTCCTACGGGTTGAGCGCCAACGCCCACGCTCTGGCCCGGTTCGCCGCCATGAGTCAGGAAGCCGGCCTGGTGCCCATCGTGGAACCGGAGATCCTTCGGGACGGCGACCATACCATCGAAAGGTGCTTCGAGGTTACTGAAGAGACGTTGCGGGAGGTCTTCGACCAGTTGGCCCAGCAACGAGTCCTGCTGGAGGGGATGCTGCTGAAGCCCAGCATGGTGATCTCCGGCGGGTTGGCGGGACGCCGCGCTGCCCCCGAGGATGTTGCCCGGATGACCATTGATTGCTTCAAGCGGGTGTTGCCGGCGGCGGTTCCGGGGGTGGTATTCCTGTCCGGTGGCGAACCCGATAATTCGGTGACGGCCAATCTCAACGCCATTAACCAGAGAGTGGTCAAGTTTGGAGCTCCCTGGCAGCTTAGCTTCTCCTTCGGCCGGAGCCTGCAAGGAGCGCCAATGGCCGCCTGGGCCGGTAAAGCCGAGAATGTGGAGGAAGCCGCCCTGGCCTTTTACACCCGGGCCCGGCTCACCAGTGCGGCCCGGCAGGGCACTTACGTCCCGGAGGACTAGCGGTTCCCCCGGGACTGGTTAGCCCGCGAATTTGGGTCAAAACTATTTTAGCGGCGCCCTGGCCAGGTACTAACCCGGCAACACCCTGTGCCGCTCGAAGATTCGCGCCAGCTCAGCCACGCCTTCGTAGTTGGTCTGAGGGTTGGGATGGCCGAAGCACAGCCGGGCGAAGTTGGCCCCCTTGCCTTCCGGCGAGAACATACTGCCGTTGTAGTAGCCGACCCCTTCCTGGAAAGCCTGGTCTTGCAGGGCGGCCAGGTCGGTGCCTTCCGGGAATTCCACCCAGACGTAGAGTCCGCCTTCGGGTTTCACCCATTTAGCGGCGCCGCCAAAGTTCTCGCCCAGGGCGGCCAGCATCGCGTCCCGTTTGACCCGCAACGCATCGTTGTGCTCGTTGATGTGTTCGTACATGTGGTTCCTCAGGTACTCCTCCACCGCCAGCGCCGCAAACTGATTGACGCCGCCGCCGCCTTTGAAGCTCATGGCCCGCTTCCTGACCTCGTCAGGAGCCACCATATAGCCTAACCGCATGCCCGGGGCCACAATCTTGGAGAAGGAGCCGACGTATAGCACCTGGCCGGTGTCGTCCAACGAACGGAAGGAAGTGACGTCTTCTCCCTCAAATCGCAGGTCCACATAACAATCGTCTTCCAGGATGGGGACGCCGTAAGACCGGGCGATATCCAGAGCCTTCTGGCGCCGGTCCAGAGACATGGTCCAGCCCATCGGGTTCTGGAAAGTCGGGATGGTATAGATGTATTTGACCTTCTTGCCCTGGCTGAGGGCCTTCTTGATGGCCTCTTCCAGCGATTCGGGAATCATCCCCTGGTCGTCGCATTTGACGCCCCGGACATCGCCGCCCCAGAGCCGCATCTGGCGCAAAGTTCCCAGGTAAACGAACTCTTCGGTCAGGACCACATCCCCGGGGTCGGTCAAGGCATGGATAATCATGGCAATGCCCTCACCGGAACCGGAGGTCAGAACGATGTCGTCAACGCTGACTTTTATATTCCGGTCGCGCTCCAGTTTCTCGGCCACCAGCTGGCGGAGCGAAGGGAGTCCCTCCGCGACTGGGTAATAAGCCAGGTTCCGGCCTTCCCGGTCCAGGGCTACCTTGAGCGACTCCAGCAGACCGTCCAGCGGCAGCGTTTCCGGGTCTGGATAGGCTACCGCGAAGTCGTACCTGGCGTTGCGATTGACGCCCCGCGTGGTGATCGGTGCGTGGACCGAGAACAGACCTTCAAAGCTAAACCGTTGGGCGTCCGCCATGGGTAAATACCTCCTGTGGGCTGTTGGTCCCGCGTTGAGTTGGTCACCGGGGTAGTTTATCTAGACCGGGAGACGTTGGCAAGCAGAGGGACTGCGAGACTGCGAGCTGTCAGCACCAATTCTGTATCAAGGTGGCGTATATTTTCCCGATCACTCGATCACCAAGCGGATGGACAGGTCACGCAACTGCCCGGCGTCAACCGGAGACGGCGCGCCGAACAACAGGTCAGAGCCGCTCTGAGTCTTGGGGAAGGCGATCACGTCACGGATGGACTCGGAACCAGTCAGGATTGCTACCAGCCGGTCAATTCCCGGAGCGATTCCTCCGTGGGGCGGTGCGCCGTACTGGAAGGCTTCCAGAAGATGGCCGAACCTGGCTTCGATCTGCTCCGGTGCGTAGCCAAGAATCTGGAAAATCTTCTCCTGCAACTCCCGCCGGTGGATTCGAATGCTGCCGCTGGCCAGTTCAGAACCGTTGCAGACCAGATCGTAGGCTTTTGATTCGATGCTGCCCAGGTCTTCGGTGTCCAGGAGGGGTTCGGACCCATCAGCCGGCGCGGTGAAGGGATGGTGGGACGAGTCCCACCGGTTATGATTCTGGTCCCACTCGAAGAGGGGAAAGCCGGTCACGAAGGCAAAGGCCAGCGCACCCGGGTCGGCCAGGCCCAGCATTTCGCCCAGATACCGGCGCATAGCGTCAAGCCAGCCATTGACCTGACGGGTCGGTCCGGCCATCAGCAGAATCAGGTCGCCGGGGCCGGCACCCATTCGCCGGGCCACCCGGCGGCTCCAGTCCAGGGGCATTCGGATACCGGGCGAGAGCAGCACTTCGTCCTCGCCCAATTCGTCCAATGACCCGTTCCCCTGGAATCGGATGTGGCTCAGTCCGCCAGCCCCGAAACCCCGCGCGGTTTCATCCAGCCGCCGCATGTCGGACCCGGTATTCTGGGCCTGCCCAGGAACCACAAAACCTTTGATAATGCCGCCCTGTTCAATGGCAGACCGGAACACCCGAAACCCGGTCTCGCCAGCCAGGTCGGTGATCTCGGTCATCGCCAGGCCGAACCGCAGGTCGGGCTTGTCGCTGCCGTAGCGGGCCAACGCTTCTTTGTGTGTCAGTCGGAGGAAGGGTATGGTCAGTTTCTTTTCCGGCGCGACGGTCCCGATCATGCCGGTGTACAGCTCTTCGGCCAGGCTCAAGATGTCCTCTTGATCCACGAAGCTCATTTCCAGGTCCAACTGAGTGAACTCGGGTTGGCGGTCTGCCCGCAGGTCTTCGTCCCGGAAGCAGCGGGCAATCTGAAAATATTTCTCCACCCCCGCTACCATCAGCAACTGCTTCATTTGCTGGGGCGACTGGGGCAGCGCGTA
>DASTLM010000442.1:0-2373 GCA_035714945.1 Dehalococcoidia bacterium
TGGAGGAACCCAACCGGTGGCGATAGGGCACTCCAAGAATAATCATTTCCATCTGCCGGTCTTCCGCTTCCAGGGCGATTGCTGGACCGGCGTACCTGGCCTGCAAAAGTTGAGCATGCACCTTGCACCTTTCTGCTTCGGCCACCGACTCTATCCGGCTCAAGATCGCCTCACCCTGGTTATCTTCTCGAACAAACTCGGTGCTGAGGGAAAACTCCATAGGTACTTCGGTAACGTAAACTGCGTGCAGCTCTGCTTTGCTGTATCTGGCCAACCGGCAGGCCCAGCGAAACGCCGCTTCACTGACTGAAGTTTCATCGACCGGAACTAGAATTCGCTTGCCGCTCAAACGCATATTGACCCAAACCTTGTGATTGGTTAATCCGCAATCAGGCAGCATTGCCAAAGGTAGATTATATCGAGACAAATCCCGTAATTGCAATGACTCAAATTTACAACCGGCGGATGCCACTGGTGGGGAGATAACCTGCTGGTGGTGAACCAGTCGAACCAGGACCGGCGGGGAGCAATGTTCATTGTGCCAGGGCCCCTGGACCTGGGAACTATGCCACCTCAAATTCCAATCGCTCAAGCCGTATCCCGGAGAGTCGATTGGCCCGGGGGCAGGTCTTTGGCATCCGAATGGAGCTTGGCAATCTGGTCATTCCGACCGGCGATAATTAGCTGGTCGCCTGGTCTGATCGCCTCATCTTTGGAAGGGTTCAGGATATAGCTCCGGCCTCTCCTGATGGCCAGGACCACTACGCCGTATCTGCCCTGGGGGCCGCCCAACCCTACCGTCTCCAGGGTGTGCCGCAGCATCTCTGCGGGCGGATGCACCTTGCTGATCCCAGAGCCTGGGGCCAACTCCATGAAGTCCACAATGCCCGCGTTAAAATCGATGTGGGCGACTCGACGGGCGCTCTCCGCTTCAGGATAGACTACCTTGTCGGCGCCGATTCTCTCCAGCGCGTCGCCGTGGACCTGGGTGGCGGCGCGGGCGATGATGAACGGAATGGTCAGGCTTTTGAGCAGCACGGTGATCAGGATGCTGGCTTGAATGTTCTCGCTTCCCAAGGCGACGATGGCGACGTCGAAGTCGGACACGCCCAACTCCCGCAGCACCGATTCATTGGTCGCATCGGCACGCACCGCGTAGGTCACCTGGCCCAGCATATCCTGGATCTTGCCCTCTTCGTTATCAATGGCCAGTACATCGTGACCAGACTGATAAAGTTCTCGGGCAACGGTCGCGCCAAAGCGCCCCATGCCAATAACGCAGACCTGCTTTTTCATTAAAACCCTCCGTGAAACCCTCCGCGAAACCCTCCGCGAACCTCCCCGTCAGCCTATTGTAACCCTTTCCTGCACAAAACGGTACAGAACTTGCTCCTGGGGGGCCAGGGCCAGGGCCAGGGTCAACGGGCCCAGGCGCCCAACGAACATGGTCAGGATAAAGATTATCTTACCGATGTCGCTGAGGCCCGGCACGATTCCCGTCGAGAAACCGGTGGTACTAAACGCGGAGACAGCGTCGAATAGCAGGTCAAGGAAGGGGACGCCTGGCTCCGTCAGGGTCAGCGTGGGCATGATCAGGGCTATGAACAGCAACCCCAGAACGCCAACGGTCAGGGCCCTCAACAACTGGTGCTGAGAGATTTCTCGGCCGAAGGCCTCCGCCTGGGGCCGTCCTTTGATGGATGAAATCACTGCGACAATGATCACGGCAAATGTGTTCACCTTGATTCCCCCGGCCACCGAGCCAGATGCTCCGCCAATAAACATCAACGCCGGGTAGGTCAATTTGGTGAAGTCTTCCGCCTGCCCGAAATCCAGGGTGGCCAACCCGGCGGTGCGCCCGCTAACAGAATGAAATATCGAATTGGAGATTTTACTTAACATGTCCAGCCTGGAAAAGGTTTCGGGGTTGGAAAATTCGGCCAGGAATAGCAGGAGGGCTCCGACAATCCATAGCGCCAGGCTGGTGACCACCACCAGCTTGGTATCCAGATTGAGCCGGGAAAACCGGCGGCGGCGGTAAATGTCCACCAGTGAAGTCCAGCCGATTCCCCCAAGAATAATGAGGGCAACCAGGGTGGCGAGCAGGATTTCGAAGGTCGCAAAACGCGCCAGGCCACTCCCCGCGGGAGACTCGGGCAACATGGAAAACCCGGCGTTATTAAAGGCTGAAACCGACAAAAACAAAGACTGCCAGACCGACTCGGTGATCCCCATGCCGTCCAGGCCGTGGATGCGCCAGAAAATGAGCCCAGCGCCGAAGAAATAGATCAGAAATACCACAATTACGATGTTGCGGGTTATCCGGCGCAGTCCCTCCATGCGGTCAATCCCCATCGTCTGTCGTATGACCAG
>DASTLM010000443.1:0-6437 GCA_035714945.1 Dehalococcoidia bacterium
GTATTGAGACTCCGACCCTGGTTGGCATCTGGGATACCGCCCCATATCTCCATAACGGGCAAGCGCTGACATTACATGATGTGCTGAGCAATCCGACCCATATAGACATTGCCGGGCTGACTCCAACAGAAGTCAACCAGTTGGTCTCTTATTTGTTGCAGATTGATTTAGTTGATTTACCGGAGACCAGCATCAGTAGCGGGCCCCCGGTTATTACCCCAGACACCAGCGCCAGCTTCTCCTTCACCGCGAGTTTGTCCAGCAGCACCTTTGAGTGCGACCTGGACGGCAGCGGGTTCAGGGCTTGTGCCTCGCCCCAGAGTTATTCGGCATTAGCGGAGGGAAGTCACATTTTCCAGGTGCGCGGGACCGATCCGGCAGGCAATACGGACCCAACTCCCGCGAATCATACTTGGACTGTTGATAACAGCACCCCTTCTGGGCCATTAGTGACCAATATAGTAGTTAGTAATGGCAAGACCTACCTGCGGGATGCGTTGGAAGCAGGCAAACAGGTCTATAGAGACCGCAGCTATACCTTTACCAGCGTGCCAAGTGAATACGTTGGTCAGGAGTTAATAATTACCGCCAACAACGACAAGACCGCAGCAGGCCCAGGCTTCCTGACCTTTACTTTGACGGCTGATGCGACGGTCTACGTGCTTTATGATAGCCGAGCTACCATCCTGCCGGCCTAGCTGGATGATGGTACGTGGGTTCCGACAATTGACGTCATTGACACCAGTGACGTGGCACGGGCGGTGTACCGTAAGGAGTTTGTCGCAGGGGCAGTGCAGCTAGGAGGCAACTTCATGGCTCCCACGGTTGGCGCCAACAGCATGTACAACGTGGTTGCGGTCATGAGAAACAACTGAACCCAGGGACCAGAATCGCCCCAGAAAGGAATCCAGTTTGCCGCCCGACGCGCCGGCTTACCGGCCCACAGCAGCCGCATTCAACTCGCGGATGGCCTTCAGGGTTTCCGGACCAGGGGCCTGGCCCATTTCGACGTCCTGGACCGCCTCCCAGGACCGGCGCACTTCTGCCATGACCGCTTCGTCAGACTGGTCGATGTCAATGGGGATGCCGATCTGGGCCCAGGATGTAAGGCCAGTGAGCCAGAACACTTCGGTCGGGTTGTTCTCCGGGTCGCGGAAGTAGCAGCCGATGGCGCTGGCATGCGAGACGACGCGGTCCAGTTTGTACCCGTGTTCATGGATGCGCCGCTTGAAGTCGCGGAGGTCATCGAGGGAATCCACCCGCATCGAGATCTGCTGGATCCAGCGGGGGTCCTCCAGCGAAGGGCGGCCGTTGATCAGCGCGATTTCGTGATCGACGGCCTCGGGATCGGCGCTGAAAAAGGCCCCGAGAGCACCGACCTTGGTCAGCGTCATGCCCATAAAATTCGCATAAAAGTCCTTCATGAGATCCAGGTCCTGAACGTAGAATCCTACGTGACCGAGGCCATTGACTTTCGCTGACATCTCTGCATCTCCTCGCCGAATTCTTTTGGGTGGTTGGGTAGCCGGTCCCCTTTTCCCGCCTAGCCGTCGTAGCCGATCACGCTAGTAGCCGGTCACGCTAGTAGTCGATCACGATGGTTGGGAAAAGGGTTTTCGCTTTGGTTAGCGAAAATTATACCCAAATCCACAACATTAGTACACAATAGATCGTGTACCCTGAGGCATGGGCTGCCGCCGCCGAAATTGCGCATACCGTTCGCGGTTCACCCGCCCGGATTCGGCTCTTCCGCCCCAGGGTTACGACCGAAGTCCGAACCGTCTTCGGTATATGTTGGTGAATCGTGTATCTGACCTACTTTCAAGCGCCTCAGTGCGACTGGATACCGGATACTGGGGACTGGGGACTGAGGAATTCGGCATGAAATTGGTAATTGCCCTACCGTAAAATGGCGACACTAAAATGGCGACACTAACTGCAGCCAGAGACCGGTTAAAAAACGTCTATTTCGGTTGGTGGGTACTGGCCTCCACCTTTATTCTGGGAGCGATGTCTGGCGGCGTATTCGGTAATAGCAATGCAATCTTCTTCGGCCCGGTAAAGGCCGATCTGGGGCTGACCAGCGCCCAGACCTCTTTGATTTTCAGCCTTTCCCGGGCCCAGGGCAGCCTGGCTGGCCCGGTAGTCGGATGGGTCGTTGACCGGTTTGGTGCGCGGCCCATGGTGATTGCCGGCGGCCTGGCGGCCAGTCTGGGGTTCATATTACTATCCGGGGTACACAATTACTGGGTTTACCTGCTCATCTTCATCGGGGTCGTATCCACCGGCAGAAGTGCCGGGCTGGGCCAAACGCTATTGAGCGCCGTCAACCAGTGGTTCATCCGCCGCCGCTCCCTGGCCATGTCCATCTGTATCACTGGTTTTACCTCGGGAGGAGCAGTGCTGCTGCCCCTCATCACCCTTGGCGTGAACACGATTGGGTGGCGTGCCGTGATGCTCTACTCCGGTATTTTCATGGCCGTGATTACCCTGCCGCTGGCGTTGCTGATTCGGCCTTCTCCGGAAAGCATGGGGCTGGAACCGGATGGTGGCAATTCCCCCGAAGAAGCCGGAGGGCAGCCCAGGTCGGCCACCCCGGTCGTTTCCTACGATTTTAGCGTGCGCGAGGCACTTCGGACCCGAACTTTCTGGACTTTGTTAATTGGTGCGTTTCTACGCACCAGCTTGTGGGGAGGTATTTCAGTCCATGCTGTGCAAATACTGATCTGGCGAGGTCTGGACCCCCAGACAGCGGGTTTCGTGTTTTCACTGATGTTTTTACTGGCCGTGCCGATGCGGCTGGGATTCGGGGCGTTAGGCCAGCGGTTACCGGTTCAACCCCTACTTTTTTTCGGCGAGGCGCTGGCTGGCGCGTCGATGGCTTGTCTGTTATTCCCGCCGGGCTGGTTGCCCGTGATTCTCTTTGTCGGGTTGCTAGCGGTGGAGCAGGGTAGCAGCACCCTGCAATGGGTAGCTTTGGGAGATTACTTTGGTCGAACCTCTTTTGGCACACTTATGGGGATCATGAGCACTTGCTTTAATATCGGCATGCTGGTTGCCCCACTTTATGCTGGCTGGATCTTCGACCGCACCAGCAGTTACGACCTGGTCCTGCTAACCTTCCTGCCAATGTACGGAGCCAGCGCAGTGCTCTGCCTACTGTTGCGAAGGCCAGTGGCACCGCGGAACGTACCGGGGCGAGGGGGGTGAAAGCCCCGCAAAATTTTTAGTGACCGGAACCGGTGACTGGAACCGGTGAAGATGATTCGGTCCCCGCGGGTTTCAGCTGCTTCACTCCAAGCTGGCCGGAGCCAGCAAACCTTAGTTAGAGAGAGCTTCTCGTACTTGCGTTGCCACATCGGGACCGATGGCTTCCCCGGCCTTCAAGGCTCCCTGGGCCACCCAATCAGCAGCTTGGGACTCTGAAATTCCCAGTTCCCGGGCAGCTTCCCTGGCCCCTCTAATCACTTGCCTGGCCGACCGGGCCACATCCCCGCCCACCTCCACTGCGCCCAGAATTGTCCCGTAACCTATTTCTCTCAGCACATCTTCAGGATTGGCCACCACCTCTCTCAACGCTCTTACCGTCCCCAGCACAGTACCCACGTTCAGGTTTCTCAATTCTTCGGAAGCGCCTTGGGTGGCATAGACCATCCCCCGGGCGGTATGACGAGCTATTTCCAGTGTCTGCGATGCTCCCATCTGTTCCAGGTCCTGGATCTGATCCACCGCATAGGAAACAACATTGACCACCTGATCGGCTACGTCCATCCGATTAACCTTCCCCCGTCTGGCCGCCGCCACGGCCGAGCGCACCGCAGCGGCAATCTGGTAAGCCGTGACGCCCACAGCAACGTCCAGGCCCGGTATCCGACCCAGGTAGGCATAGGGGTACTTGCTGAGACCGCGGAGGCCAGGAATGTGTCCAATTACCCGGGCCATTTCCCGGGTTGGCCCCAATAACTCAGCCAGCACCACTTCCCGGCCCACTTCGCCCTCTTCCAGAAGGGTAGTAAGGGTATTCAATGTGACCAGTCCGATAATGAAGGCCAATACGAACAGGAAATCAAATCCGGTAAAATTTAAGAAGGTAACCTGAGCCACCCGGCTGGGATCAACCCATTCAAAGACCAGGCCAAGCTGCCTGACGCTGAAGAAATCAGAAAAAAGCCCTCCGGCGAGAGGCCCAAACCCAGTCCCCAGGCTGGAGGCCAGCGCAGCAACCGCCAGGTAAGGCGTGCTTTCCCCCTCTGGCGCCAACTTCAGTCCGATGGTCCCCACCGTCAAGTTGACTCCCGAGGCTGCGGCGCCAGCGAACACCTGCAATATGACCACCAGAGGGAGGGTCAGTAAATGCTTTTCCGGCATCGTCGTGAAAGCCCATCCCAGAATAACCAGCAGATAGAGAGAAGTAGAGAGGGAAAGGATTACCTTGCTGCCGAACCGGTCGGCAAAGGGACCCCAGATGCGCAGGAACAGGACAAAAGTCAACTGACTGAGCGTATTCAAGCCAATGACGGCCCAAAGGGGAAAGTCCAGGCCCTGGAGCATGACTACGGTGAAGAAGGGCGTGGCCAGACTGGCGGCGAAGCCCCAGAAAAACAGGAAGTTGAGGAGCTGACGGAAATTGTGGTCTCTAAGGGGTGTGGCAATCATTACAACCAGAGACTGCCGGGGACTGGCCGACCGCGGCATCAGCGGTTCCGGAATCCTCGCCATGAACGATGGGCTGGCCAGGCCAAAGAAAATTGCCCCAACTAGAAGCACCACGGTGTAACCGAACACTTCGTTGCCTGGAGAGGCCCTCCCCTGCCAGTATTCGATAAAAAGCCCACCGGCTAAACTGAAGACCATCGCTACGACGGTCGACAGCGCCAGTCTCCTGGAAAAGAAGCCCCCAAGAACCCGCTGGGGCACCAGGTCACGAGACCAGCTGTTGAAGCTACAATTGGCCACGGCCCCCGGAACTCCCCTGAGGGCCAGGACCACCAACAGCATCGCTACGGCAGTATTACTGGGAAATGCCACGATCAGAGGGATTAGAGCTACCAGCAGCCACATCAACTGGGCCGGAATCCAACTGGCCAGGGCGATTGCCTTGCGCCAGCGCAGGCGCTCCACCAACAGTATCGCCGGAATCTGGAGGGGCTGGGTAATGAATGGGATGGCAGCCAGGATGCCGATCTGGAAGTTATTCGCACCCAGGGCCAATGCAAAAGCAGCCAGCAAACCACTGGCGGTTACGCTGAACATGGCCATGGAGGTAACGCCCTCCCAGGTCATCATCTTCAGGCCACGTTCAACCTCTTCCTCAGTTAGGGTAGCTTGAGGTCTAAAGTTTTCGATCAAGTTTTCGATCAAGTTTCCGGTCAAGTTTCCGATCAAGTTTCCGGTCAAGTTCATGTGGGAGGTTGTATAAATTAATATACAAGTTGATGTAAAAGAGGCGGTTATCTTGCCGCTGAATTCCGAATTTGCCTCGGTGGTACAGTGAACAAGCTGGGACCATGACGTCAACGAGTTTGGCCAGTTGACTCCGGGCTATTCTACTAGAAAGCTAGCTCGGCTGCTGGTAGGGGCATTGTATTTATAATATCGTGCAGCTGGAGACTGTCGCCTTTTATGCCAGACCCGTAGGCATCAGGCGGCAGAGGAAAGCTACAATCCTCCTTTTGCCAAGTTGCAAAGCGTGTTAATGTATCTTACGTGCCAAGACACCCTCTCGCGGGGCTAATATGGCTGCCGCCACGTTAACAACCGAAGGTATCTGGTTCCGGGCAGGAATCGCTGCCGGGGTAAAACTTTCGGTGTCAAATGAAAACCTGTAACTAGCTCCGGGTGGTAAATCTGTCTGGGGCGGGCCGCCGTCAACCGGCCTATCGTGTCGCATCAGGATTCTCCTTTTTGCAGATGCAAACCGCCTGCTTTAGCAGGCGGTTGTTGACTGACCTCGGGAACGTGATGCTAAAGGAGATAGGTTAATGGTTTTGCTGCCCCCAATCGAGCAACAGATTTCTGATGTGGGAATGGACCGAAGGGTAAGTTTCACCCGGATTGGAAGACCGCTGGTGCTGGTCTTGATACTTTTGGGAATTATTTTCATCGGGTGGCTCACTCCCATTCCCCCAGCAGGCGCAGCGGATAGGGGAGGCGGGGTGACGGCAGCGCCGGGAGGAACTGCCAGCATCGGGACCTTTGCCAAATGGTCCAGGGTGGAGATTCAGCTGCTGGGCCCGGCCTCCCAGGGGATGAGCGACACGGCCAACCCCTTCAAGATTCCGGTGGACGTCACCTTTACCGGTCCCGGGGGGACCTGGGTGGTGCCGGCCTTCTACGACGGCGACGGCCAGGGCGGCCTGGACGGCAACGTCTGGAAGGCCCGTTTTGCCCCCAACGCCGCCGGCACCTGGACCTATACCTCTCAAAGTCCCGAACCT
>DASTLM010000444.1:0-5338 GCA_035714945.1 Dehalococcoidia bacterium
GGTCTACCCCCGGGAATTTACAGAGTGCAGGTAAATGCCGGCGCCCTGGGACTGGTGCCCGAATGTTACCCGGGGAGCCTCCTCTGCCTTGAACCGGAGGCCGTTCCGGTGGTAGCAGGTCAGAATACACCCGACATTGATTTTGTTTTAGAGGTGGGCGGCACTATATCGGGAACCGTTCTGGAATCGGACGGAGTGACCCCGGTGGCCAATGCCTTTGTGTCCGCCAGCGGTATCGACATCCGGTACAGCAATCAAACGGCCACGGCAGCCGATGGCAGTTACGCCATCGGGGGGTTGGCCCCCGGCAGCTACCTGGTGGAAGCAAATGCCGCGGACCAGGGGTTCGTGTATGAATGTTACCAGGCCCAGCTGCTATGCCAGGAGCCTACACCGGTGTCAGTGTCGCTGGGCATGGAAACTGCCAACATCGACTTCACCCTGGAGCTGGGCGGCACCATCTTGGGGACCGTCCTGGAGTCGGACGGGGTGACGCCGGTACCCAACGCCTCCGTGTATGCCAGCGGTATCAACTACGAAAATGACGCGATCACGGCCAGTGACGGCACCTACGCCATCCGGGGGTTGCCCGCCGGCAACTACCGGGTGGAAGTAAATGCCGCGGACCGGGGCTTTGTGTATGAGTGCTACCTGGATGACCTGGTGTGCCAGAATCCGACCCCGGTGGCGGTGACCCTGGGCGCCGACACTTCCGGCATTGACTTCACCCTGGAGGTGGGCGGCACCATCTCGGGGACTGTCCTGGAGTCGGACGGAGGGACGCCGGTACCCAACGCCTCCGCGTACGCCAGTGGTATCAACACCGGGTACGGCAGTGGAGCTGCCACGGCCGGCGACGGCACCTACGCGATACGAGGGTTGCCCCCCGGCAACTACCGCGTAGAAATAACATTTGTCCCAGGCCAGGAATTCCTGTATGAATGCTATCAGAGTGACCTGCTGTGCCAGAATCCGACCCCGGTGGAGGTGACCCTGGGCGAAGACACCTCCAACATTGACTTTACCCTGGAGATGGGCGGCACGATCTCGGGGACGGTCCTGGAGTCGGATGGGGTGACGCCGGTAGCCGGCGTCTTCATGTACGCTACCGGCATCAACGTCGAGCACGGCAATGGCGCGGTCACGGCCAGCGACGGCAGCTACATGATACCCCGGTTGGCGCCCGGCAACTACCGGGTGGAAGTATATATCGTTGACCAAATATTCCTGAATGAATGCTACCAGGACGACCTGCTGTGCCAGAACCCGACTCCGGTGGCGGTGGCCCTGGACGAAAATACTCCCAATATCGACTTTACCCTGGAAGTTGACCTCCCCAATGCAGCTGCTCTATCCCCGCATCAGGACCCGCTGGACGGTGCGTCTGGGTTGAAACTGGCGATTTCCCAGGGCATTGGCCCCGGCGGCTTGCTGGCCAGTTTCCAGGCCCGACTGTTTTATCCGGACGCCTCGGACAATCCGGCGTTTCCTGCTGGAACTCTCTGCGTAAGTATCCTGGATGTCCGGCAGATGGACTTGCCCATTACGGATCGCAACATCGACAACATCGCCGGTGTAGCTACATTTGACGGGTCCGCTGCCACCGGCGCAGGTTGGCCGGTCGACCTGGGCTACGCCCTGACCCGGCTCACCGGCAGCGCCAGCCAGCAGTGCCCGGTGGACTCAACTCTGACCTCCATTAGCGACACGGATGGTAACCCCCTGGCAACGCCGGAGGTGCCTTCCCAAATAGTGCAGCGGGGCGACGCCCAGGCTGATGGGGTGGTCAACATTACCGATGCTCGGTTCATTGCCCAACACCTGGTGGGGTCGCGACCGGCGTGCAGCATGAAGGTGGACACCGGGTGCTTGCACTCGGTGAACGCTGCCAGCGTCAAGCAGGATGGGGACGCCGACCGAAAAACCATTGCCGACGCCCTGTTCATCGCCCAGCAGCTGGTGGGCTTGAGAGATGAGTATTACAATTTGCTCCCTTAACCCCGACGGTCCCAGGTCCGCGCCAGCACGGGTTTGGCCCCGGGTAGTATACGGGTAGTATAATGGTACTCGCCTCCGGGTCAAGTGAGCCGTCCGACAATTCACTTCGAGGGGTGTGCCATGCCGTTGTTCGTGATCGAGCGAAATTTTGCCGAGCAAATAGAACTCACCAGGGATGATGCCTCGCGGATAGTCCTCATCAATGATGAAACAGGCGTAGAGTGGTTGTTCTCTTTCTTGAGCGCCGACAAAAAGAAGAGCTATTGCCTGTATGAAGCTCCCAGTGCCGAGGCGATCCGCGAGGCGGCCAGTAAGGCCAACGTCCCGGCTGACGTAATCGTTGAAGTGAGCAGCGCGTACGGTGCCGGGTTTAGCAAGCTCGCAGCAGGCCTGGGCCGCATGACACCCCTGGCGTGACCCACTCTGCTGCCGTTCAGAACATAGAAGTGGGGTAGGGCATACTTCCACCGGCATACCCTACCCGCATCAGTTTGCCAGCGTGGCCTCTAACCCCACCGGGGCTGCTCGTCCGGGTTGATGCCCAGGGCGGTCTTACCGACAAATTCGTGGGCCAGGGCCGAGTTGGCGGGATGAATCAAGCCCAGTCGCGCATCGCGCCACATCCGCTCCACCCCAGCCTGCTTGAACATGCCGAAGCCGCCCTGCAGGTCCAGGCACTTGTCGACCACCTTCCAGGCACCGGCAACCGCCCGGTATTTAGCGGCAACTATTTTCAGGCCCCAGTTGGCGCCATGGTCGACACCATCGGACCACTCCTGGGCGATTCTTTCAATGTGAGGTTGAATCGCCTCCATCTCCATGACCATCTCGGCGATCTCGTGCTGAATCTCTGGATGATAGATCATCGGCCTCGTCAGTCCGATGGAAGTCTTGGTCTTGAGGGCGGCAATGGTCTGGTCCAACATTCTCTGGGCGATGCCGTAATAGACGTTGGCAAAACCCAGCAACGCCCAGGCAAAGATTCCGATCACGAAGAGGTCGATACCGGCCGCGCCT
This sequence comes from Dehalococcoidia bacterium, assembly GCA_035714945.1. GTDB lineage: Bacteria > Chloroflexota > Dehalococcoidia > Lucifugimonadales > UBA3495 > Casp-Chloro-G3. The sequence goes on from DASTLM010000444.1 coordinate 3,016, forward strand.
GCCGAGACCACTCGGGGAATGTATTTGTCCGGCACAAAGGCGCCGTCCAGGACAGTGTCCTGACTCTGGGTGGCCCGCATACCCAGGGTGTCCCAAACATCGATTATGGCAGAACCTTCAGTGCCCCGGGGCATGAAGGCATGGACCACCCTGGGAGCCTTGGGGTCGCTGGTATCCATTCCGTGCAGCCCCAGATAGCTCCAGACCGGCGTCAAGCTACCGAAGGACTTGCGGCCGGTGAATCGATAGCCGCCGTCGACCCGCTCTGCCTTCGTGGTCGAGAGTAGCACCGGCAAATCGTTGCCGGGTTCAGCCCCTCCAATCACTCACTTAACCATAACTGAGGTTAACTAACATCCGCGGGGGGCTTCCGGCCCGGGAGCGGCAGCCCCCCAAGCTTGGCGGTCAGCCCCGGTTGGGCCGGATGTTCTGGTTTACCCGGAACAGGTTGGTGGGGTCGTACTTAGACTTGATGTCTACCAGACGCGGGTAGTTGTCCCGGTAAGTGGCCCTCACCCGTTCCTGACCCTCATCCATCATGAAGTTGACGTACGCGCCGCCGGCTGAATGGGGATGCAGGGCCTCCCAGTACTCCTTGGTCCAGGAGATAATCCGCTCGTTGTTGGCCGGGTCCGGGTCAACGCCGACGATGACCTCAGCCCAGCGGGAGTCCCGGTAGCTGAAGGCCGTATCGTTCTTCCCGACACGGTGGACCGCGCCGTCAATGGGATAAAGGTGCATAGTGGACTGGGGCGTGGGAAGCTGCTCGGCGTACTCCACGTGCCGGGCAATGGCTTCGTCGGTGAGTTGGTTGACGAAATCGGCCCTCCAGTACCACTGGTGGCCCGACGGGTACAGGCCGTCGAAGGCGCTTTGCAGCATGGGAAAGGGCATGGGATGGACTCCATGGAGGGCGGGAGGTCCAACCTGCTGCACCGGCTGGAACACCGCGTCGGCCTCCGACTCGTGGCCGGAGTAACACCACACGATGGCGCACATCTTCTTCAGGTGCAGGTGTTCCGGGAAAGGGGGCACCGGGGGCACGGTTATGAAGGCAAGCCAGCCGTTGAGCTCTTCCGGCGCGTTGGCGATGAACTCCCGGTACCACTTCATTACGTCCGCCGCCTGGTCCATTTCCCACAGGGTGGGGCCGCCGACTATGTCCTTTACGGGATGCAGGCGGAACTGGAAGGAAGTGACTACTCCAAAGTTTCCGCCGCCGCCGCGCACGGCCCAGAAAAGGTCCTGGTTTTCTTTGTCGCTGGCGGTGACGAAACTCCCGTCGGCCAGCACCAAGTCCGCCTCCAGCAGGTTGTCGATGGACAGACCGAATTTGCGCGTCAGGTGGCCCAGCCCGCCGCCCAGGGTGAGTCCGCCCACGCCGGTGGTGGAGATGATGCCGCTGGGGGTGGCCAGGCCGAAGGGATGGGTGGCGTGGTCCACGTCGCCCCAGGTGCAGCCGCCGCCCACCCGCACCGTGCGTTCCCTGGGGTCAACGCGGACGCCCCGCATGGGCGAAAGGTCTACCACCAGGCCGTCGTCGCAGGTCCCCAAGCCGCCTCCGTTGTGTCCTCCGCCTCGCACCGCCAGGAGGATTTCGTTCTCCCGGGCGAAGTCTACCGCAGCCATAACATCCGCCACGTCGGTGCAACGGGCCACGAACCCGGGGCGCCGGTCGATCATGGCGTTATATACCCGGCGGGCCTCGTCGTAACCCGAATCCCCGGGCTGGATCAGTGCTCCTCGAAGATGGGTCTTCAGTCTTTCTACATCTGGGGCTGGTGCAACCATAGTAACCTCCACTATTTTATTGATTGGCCTCTGCTTCTCCGGCCAGTCCAGGGGCCCCGGACGGGAGCCTGCAACCGTCCCCATAATCCTGGGCATGGAATCCGGCGGGCCATTGGGCTATTGCCCATCAGGCCATGGCCGGCCGGTCCTCCACGCCCATGCCCCGGAGAAAAAGGGCTATTTATCCCCAATGGTCAGCGCCCCGAATGGGCACCTGGCAACCACCGCTCGAATCTCCCGCTCGGGGCGGCATCTTCATATTACTACTATTTCTCGGGAAATAATTGGTTCGTTCCCATCCTATCCGGAGAAGGATTAACTGGCATCGGGAGAATTGCGTATTTGGCCGAAAAGGGAGAAAGCCGGAATTGGCAACTACATACCTAAAATCAGGTAGATGGATCCAGGTAGCAGAAACTTGCCGGAGGGTATCAGGTAGCGGGGCGTCATATCAATCGGTTCCGTACGGCGTATGCCGCTGCCTCGGTCCGGTTGGCGGTGCCGGTCTTGTTCAGAATATTCCTGACGTGGG
>DASTLM010000445.1:0-4210 GCA_035714945.1 Dehalococcoidia bacterium
GTCACCCCATCCCCCCGTCTCCCAGTCCCCCCATCTCCCGTTCCCGGTCACCCCATCCCCCCGTCTCCCAGTCCCCCCATCTCCCGTCCATCCTTCGTTCCTCAAACGGAAAACGAATTAGACGGAGCGGGTGGTCGTTGGCAAAATCCAATAACCGCTTATCTCCGTATAGATAAATATCATGCCTGTGTGACCAGGCGATCGGCGGGAAGAAATCCGAAAGAGAGCTGGCGCTCAATGATCACGAGTACGGAGTTAGCCAGGCTGGTAAATTTGTACCCGATACTGGGAGAATTACCGCCCGGGCTGCAACGCGCTTTCTTCGATGCGGGCTACCCGATACGCGCCGAAACCGGCGATCTGATATTTGACGTAGATACGCCCAGCCAATCCTTTTTGATGTTGACCTCGGGATCGATCCGCGTGACCAAGCCGGGCACCGAGCGGGAAATTCTACTTTACCGGGTGCAACCCGGCGAATGCTGTATCGTCACCATTTGCCATATTCTGGGGGATATCCAGGTTCCGGCTCGTGCGATGGCCGAAAAGAAAGTCACGGGAGTGGCCCTATCCCAGGCCCTGTTCATGCAGATGGTGCAGCAATCTCCACTCTTCTGCACGTTCATCTTTCGTTGCCTCGCCAGGCGGCTTGGCGAGCTCACAGCGCTGGTAGAAGCGGTAACTTTTATGAATCTGGATCAACGCCTGGCCGGATTGCTGCTATCCAAGGGAACCGTGATTAAGGCCACTCACTCTCAACTTGCCGACGAATTGGGGAGCGTGCGAGAGGTAATCAGCCGGATTTTGAAAAATTTCGAAGAAAGAGGCGTGCTTCACCTGGAACGAGGCCGGGTCGATATCCTGGATAAAGAAGCTCTCGAGGAAATTGCCGGCCCGATTCTGTGACAAAAGTCACTGACTCCTGATCCAAATTTGTCTATAATTTTCATATATTATAGTAAAAATGCCCGGTTTGGAGGGGAACCTGGCGTTTATTCTTGTGAATAACGAATGGAAGGATCTCATGAGGCGACAATACAGGCTTACGATCTTACTGGTTCCCCTCACGCTGTTGGCCATCACGGTGGGCGCTTTCGCCCAGTCCGCAAACCTTTCACCGCTCCTTTTTTTACCGGGCGATTCAGGGATCAAGCCGGCAGCATTCGAACAGAAGGAACCCGTCATTGCTCAGGGTGGGAATGGTTTCCTGGCAATATGGACCGACGCCCGGACCGACGCCGGGCGCATCAGCGGATCGTACTACGATGGGAATGGGAGTGAAATCTACGCTGCCCGTCTGGACGCTTCCGGCAACTTGCTGGATACAACCCCGGTGATCATCTCTCAAGGTGCCGCCGATCAGGCCAAGCCTCAGGTGGCCTGGAACGGCCAGAACTGGTTGGTAGCGTGGTTGAGCCAGCAACCAACCCAGGGCTACTGGGCCTGGCAGGTGATGGCCGTCCGAGTCTCGCCCCAGGGTACCGTCCTGGACAGCCAGCCATTGCAGTTAACCAACTTTTCCAACTCCAGTTCGGCAGAGTTGACCGTGGGCAGCGATGGGAACAACTGGGCCATCTTCTGGCAGGGCAATGCGGGGGGTGAAAACGACCTGAAGGGCGCCCGCATCTCCGCTCAAGGCGCCGTCCTTGATCCAGGAGGTATCGTCATCGTCCCAGCCGCCTACTATCTGCGCTTTTCCCTGGATGTGGCCTTTGCCCAGGATGAATTCTTGCTGATCTGGGATGACCTGAGCTACGTCCAGGGCTTGCGACTGAGGACAGACCTCTCGCGCCTCGATGCCAATCCCTTCAATATTGCCCCAGGCGACCACAGTTCTGACACTCATGTGGCCTCCAACGGCGCCGATTTCTTCGTGGTCTGGGAAGAGAATGTGTCTACGACCTATTATGAAGCGATTAAAGGCGCCCGCGTGAACCATGCCGGGCAGGTGCAGGATCCAAGCAGCATCCCCATTTACGAAACCTTCGGCGGCTACATTGGCAGGTCGCCGCGTGTCGCCTGGGGCGGCAGCAATTGGCTCGTGTCTTTCACGCTCAACGGGATTACAGTGCTGCGTGTCTCGACCTCGGGGACGGTGCTCGATCCGAACAACATGCCGGCCGACTTCGACAACACGTCGAACAAGTGGTCGCCCGAGAGCAGCCCGGTGCCGGGTGGCGGTATCCAGTTGGTTTGGAGAGACACCCGCACCGGCGGAAGTTTTCCCGGCGATATCTATACCGCCAAGGTTATGGCTGACAGAACCTTTGGCCAGGAGACAGCGATCTCCAATGGCGCGCCCAGCCAGGACCGGGTGAGCGCCGCTGCGAATGGAAACGGACATATGCTGGCCTTCCGCAGCGACATCTCCGGAGCAAGGCGTATTATGGCCCAGCCGGTGGACGCCAACGGCGCAGTTCTGTGGCCCGAACCGGTGCTCATCGCCAGCGGTCCATCCCTCGGTGCACCCACCATTGCCTGGAACGGCTCTCTCTACCTGGTGGTGTGGAATGACCCTTCCACAAAGCAGATCTACGCCCGCCGCCTTAAGGACGATGGGACACTTCCAGATGCCGCCCCCATCACGGTCATGCCCGGCCATTCTCCGGACGTGGCTGCCCTGGGCGACACCTTCCTGGTGGTAGGGGCCCACACTCCCAGCGACCCCCATTTCCAGTTCCCCTTCGCCGTAAGGGTGCGCGGCTCGGATGGTGCCGTGCTGGACTCGCCCATCCAGATCGGGCAGTATTTTGCCAGAGTTCCAGACATTTCCGCCTTCAATGATCGCTGGATCGCCGTATGGGAGCGGCACCCCTCCCACGACGATCCGGCCGCCGAGATCAGAGCCAATTTCATCTTTCCGAATGGCGCCATCGGGACGGAATTCCCGGTCCAGTCAGACTTCTACACGGTTCGTTTTCACTACAACCCGGATGTCGCCACCAACGGAGCGACGGCTCTCGTAGTCTGGAGTGACCCGCGAGCCGGCAACTCGAACTGGAACATTTACGGAAGGCGGCTGCAATCGGATGGCGCCCTCCTGGATACCTCTGCGCCGCTGGCCATCTCGACGGCTCCAAACAATCAAGGCCTGCCGGCCGCGGCGTGGGATGGGAACCAGTTTGTGGTGGCCTACGAAGACCGGCGCGCTCTGACCTTCTTCATGGACCCAAGAACCGATATCTTCGCCACGCGGGTGAACGCAAATGGCCAGGTGCTGGACCCCGACGGCCTCGCCATCTTTAGCGATGGGATGCCCGAGATCTTCCCGGCCGCGGCCGGGGCTAACGGCCAGGCACTCCTCGCCGCTTCGGTCTACCGCAACGTCTCCCCTCACCTGGCCTACCGGGTCGGCCTGCGCATCCTGGGCGGTGGCACAGTTGCGCCCACCCTCACTCCTACCAACTCGCCCACTCCCGCTCCCACCAATACGCCCGCTCTTACTCCTACCAATACGCCCACCCTGGCTCCTACCAAGCCACCCAGATCCACGCCCACTCCAACCAACACGCCGGCGCCCACCCAGCCACCCGCAAGCACAATCCACTCGGGCGACCTGGATGGCAGCAGCGCCTACTCGAGCAAAAACTACTGGAACGCTACGGTGGTCATCTGGGCGCATGGTGGCGATGAGAATCCGGTTTCCGGCGTGGCGGTCAGCGGCTCGTGGAGTGGAGGTTACACCGGCGAGTCTTCCTGCTCTACAGACGCCACGGGTAAATGCACGCTGACCTCAGGCAATATCGGTAAACGCGTCAAATCCGCTACCTTCACCATCGGCAACATGACCAAGACCGGAACCGTGTACTCCCCGGCCGACAACCACGACCCGGACGGCGATAGCGACGGCACCAGCATCACGGTTAACAGGCCTTAAAGTTTTCGGGCGGCTGGTCTGCAAGTTGGCCAGCCGCCCAGTCACCCCGTCCAAACTTCCAATCTTCAACCTTCAACCTCCCAAGGAACCACCGTCCACGGTCCACTGTCCGCCCTCTTCATAAACTCTACCACCAGCTCATTCACCTCCCCCGCTTCTTCATGCTGCACCCAATGCGTGGCGTCTTCGAACAGGACCAGGCGCGCCTCGGCGCACATCCCGGCGCTTTCCGCGGCCATGCCCCTGCTCAGGGCCGCGTCCTGCGCCCCCCAAATGATCAGCGTTGGCACGGCGATCTTTTTATCCGCCGGGAAATCGGGCGGATAGCGCAGG
>DASTLM010000446.1:0-8088 GCA_035714945.1 Dehalococcoidia bacterium
GCCCTCTCCCAAAGGGAGAGGGGGCCAAGCCCCTTTTGCATTGAGGGAGAAGGTTAGGAAGAGAGTGAGACCCTATTCTACAAGTGCGGCTGTAATACTAACTAATAGAAGCCTGGACTGGCTAGCCATAAGATCTTTCTATAGTTGCAGCGGCCGGCATAATAGAAGACGCGCTTTTTTACCGGGCTCGCGATCTGGTCCTGCCGGCGAGTCCGGCCCAATCTGCTGGGCCCAGAGAAGTCGGAATATTTACCTCAGTTCCACCACCCGGTCGATGGTTGGGATGTCCGGGCGGAAGGTCGCTCTCCAGGCCTCCAGGCCCACCGCTTTACGGATGCCGACCCAGTTTCCCACCAGGTTTAGCGCTTCCATAATCTCCTCGGGAGTGGCGCCGGCCTTGTGGGCCGCGTGCATGTGAATCTGTATGTGAGAAACCAGGTCGCCCGAGGCGACGCAAGCCACTATGATCAGCAACTCCTTGGTCTTGCGGTCAATCAGGCCCGGCTTGAGGTAGTTAGCTTCCGTATTGTCGTTGTGGCGCTTGAGGGCTTCCGCGCCTCCCAGGGCGGCAACGAAGTCGTGCAAGCCGTACCGGAATCCTCGAAGGGCCGTGGTCCTTTCCAGTTCGCGATCCAAATCGGTAGCCATCTCGATCCTCCTTACTTAACTGCTGCCAATTCTCCGTCCCAGATCGAATTACCGCAACTCCACCACCCGGTCGATGGTCGGGATGTCCGGACGGAAGGTGGCGCGCCAGGCCTCCAATCCCACCGTCTTGTGGACGCTGCCGGTCCACCCGCCGATCAGATCCAATACCTCCATGATCTCCTCGGGAGTGGCCCCAGCCTTGTTGGCCGCATGCATATGTATCTGCAGGTGGGAAACCAGATCTCCCATTCCGACACACGCGACCATGATAAGCAGTTCTTTGGTCTTCCGGTCCAGCAAAGATTCGTTAACGTAAGTGGACTCTACGTGATCGTTGACCTGCTTCAGCGCGTTCAGGTCAAGCTCTGCCAGAAAATCGTGCAACCCGTAGCGGAAACCCCGCAGCCTGGTCACTCTCTCCAACTCGGCCTCTTTTGCGGTGGTCACTGGTAGTACCTCCTTACCCGGCCCTTGCAGAAAGGGCAGGGCCAAATATTGACAGCTGAAGTTTAACCCAACCGGCTGAGGGGCGGCAAGTCGAAAACAAAGACGAAAGCCCCTCAGGGACCTGCGAACGGACCATGCCGGCACGGCTCCAGAGCAATCGCATCTTACCTCGTAAGGTGCGTCCGTCACACCGGCGGAAGCCGGTGTCCAGCGTCGGTCCTGGATTCCTGCTCTCGTCGGAATTGTCGATGCCCTGATGGTATCGGGGCACCCTGAGAGATAAAAGTCTACTTTTATACCAACTACGACCAGGCTCAGACTTTACCGGAATTGCAGGATTATCGTCCGCGTTCAAGAAGATGCAATTGTCCAGGCCATGGCTCAGCCAATCTTGACAGCTAACATAGATGGTAGTAGGATACCGTGGATTCTTACATGGTCTGTACATCTATTTAATGCGGAGAATGACAATAAAGTCGGGAACAATTGATGTATTACGTAGCCAGGTGCATGAAATGTGGCAGCGGCCACAACTGAGGAAGGGAACGCAAGGCGGTCCCAGCCCGGGCTGCGCCTGCTTAGTGTATGGGCCTGTCAGGTTAATCCCACTACAGGTTATCCTCACAATCAAAGGCAGGAGGTTGTTTATGGGTAAGGGAATGTTTTTCGCAGTGGCGCTGTTCCTGGTGGGAGCTATTCTAGCCTGCGGCGCCGCCGCCCCCCAGGTAGCGGAGCAAGAAACCATGGTGGAACCAGAGGTTGTCAAGGATGTGCCGGCGGAGGTACCGAAGGAAGAGCTGGCGGAAGTAATCAAGGACATATCGAAGGTAGAGGTTGCCACGCCAACGGCGGTTCCGGCTCCGGGCACCGTAACCGGGCCCGTGGGATCGGTGGTCAGTGCCACCAGCGATATGGCTGAGATGGGCTTCGATCCTGCTCTGGACAACAGCAGCAACGTCAAGGCTTTCTTTGACGAAATGCACCTTTTCGGCATCCAGCAGGGGCCCGATGGGGAACTGGTCGGCGGGGCAGCCGTCAACTGGGAGATCAGCCCGGACGCGCTTAGCTGGATCTACACAGTCCGTGAGGGCGTCGAGTTTCACAACGGGGAGACGATGACTCCGGAAGATTTTAGCTGGAGTTGGAACCGCCAGATTATGTCGGATGAGGCGGAGAGCTCCGCGGCAGTAGCCTGGTCGCCCCGGGTCGAGTATATTCGAGAGGAAGGGAACACCGTAGTAGTCCGTACCAAGGAACCGGAGGCCCTGGTGCCCCTGTGGTGGCCCTCCTATGAGGGCACCCAGGCCGGGGCAGTGCTATCCAAGGTCGAGTTCGACCGGACCGGGGTTGAGGGCATTCGCAACAACCCGGTCGGCGCCGGCAGCTTCCAGTTCGTTGAGCGCTCCCGGGGCGAGTTCATCAAGTTGGAAGCCTTCGAGGACCATTATTGTTGCGTGCCCGGGTTCAAAGAGCTGACCATCCTCGAAGTCCCCGAGATCGCGACCCGTATGGCATTGTTGAAGACGGGAGGCGCCGATCTGATTGAGGCCGTGCCGGCGGTGAAACCGGACCTGGTAAAGGACGGCTTCCGGACTTACTCAGGTCACGGGGCGCAAAGCTCCGCCATATGGTTCCCCTACCAGAACATTGCGGGCAGCCCCTTCTACGATAAACGGGTACGGGAGGCCTTCAATATTGCTATAGATCGGCAGGCCATCGTGGACCGCTTGTACGCCGGTGAGGGTGGGCCCGCGCTTAGCTTCCTCTCCGGACCCGGTTCTTTCGGGTACAACAAAGACCTGCCAGGATATCCATACGACCCGGCGCGCGCCAAGCAGTTGATGGCGGAGGCCGGCTACGGTGACGGCTTCAAGGTCCGTCTGGTGACCTATAATTACGACGCCGACTTCCCGGACATGCCGGTCCTCGCCCAGGCCATCGGGGGCTACCTGCAGGAGGAGTTGGGGGTAGATTTCGAGGTCCAGGTCATGGAGTGGAACTCGGTGAAGGACGAGATGGTAAATATGCTGCAGGCGGTCTGCGGCGGGGAAAAGGTGTGGTGCTATGGTGAGGAAGTCAAGTCGGGATTGGCGGCCCAAGAGCCCTACACGCTTATTGTGCGGGGCAATGATACCCGTTTCCATGCCCTGAGACAGAACGTGGGCTTCATGCATCCCCTGGGTCAGCGTCCTTTGATTCAAGTGCCCTGGGTGGCCGAGGAACTGGACCTGGTTGCCAGCGAGTTTGACTTCGGCAAGCAACGGGTGCTATTTGAGGAGTTCAACCGGAAGATGTACGATGAGTACATCCAGGGACTGATAATCTACGCCAACTCGGTGTTTGCGGTCTCCGACAAGATCGGCGACTGGAAACCAATCACCGGCCGGACTTACCCCAACAACCAGTGGACCCTCCAGCCGAAATAGCCGGGGTTTTGCTTTAACCAGGCTAATAACAGGAAGACTGGCTGGATGGGAGGTTAATCCCTCCCATCCGGCTGGTGGCAAGTAGTGGTGATCAAGAAAAGTTAAGGGAATAAGCTGTGGGCGGTTATATAGCCAACAGGATCGCGCAGAGCATCGTCAACATGTTGTTCATTACGGTCCTGGTGTTTCTTCTGGCCCGGGCCACCGGGGACCCGGCCGCCGTATTCATTGACGATTCCCTTCCGCCGGAGACCGCCCAGGCCTTCCGTGTGAAGTTGGGGTTAGATCAGCCGATTTACGTCCAGTACTGGGTGTTCCTCAAGGACTTGGCCAGAGGCGACCTGGGCCAGTCGGTCAAGGGCCACCGGCCCGTTACTCAGATGCTGGTGGAGCGCTTGCCGGCCACGTTTAGCCTGGGGCTGGTGGCGATGGGCATCGCGATGGTAATGGGCATTCCCCTGGGGGTGCTGAGCGCCGTTTACCGGGGTACAGTAATTGACCGGGCAGCCAAAATCGTGGCCTTTTTGGGCCAGTCTACCCCATCTTTTTGGCTGGGAATAATGCTCATACTGTTCTTTGGAGTCTTTCTATTCCAGCAGGGTCTGCCCTCTTTGCCCATATCAGGACGGGGCGGGCCCGCGACTTATATCCTGCCCGCCTTCACCATGGGCTGGTTTGTGGTGGCCGGTCTGGTGCGGCTTACCCGCTCCAGCATGCTGGACGTTCTGGATAGCGACTACGTGACCATGGCCCGCGCCAAAGGACTCAATGAAAAGATCGTTATCTGGAAACACGCTCTGCGCAACGCAATGATTCCGGTGTTGACCTATTCTGGGCTGATTCTGGGCGGTTTTATGAACGGCTCGGTGGTGGTGGAGCAGGTATTTGCCTGGCCCGGCGTTGGGCGAATGGCGCTGACCGCGGTGAGCGGGCGGGACTTCCCGGTGGTGCAGGGTGTGGTGATCATGATCGGGCTGTTCTACATCGTGATAAATCTACTGGTAGATATCCTGTACGTTCTGGTAGATCCCCGTATCAAATACGCCAGTTCTTGATTTAAAAGGTGAGACATGGCCCGAGCCACCGGTCGACCCGATGCAGTAATTCAGGTCCAGACCGTCCCCCTGCACCATCGGGTGCGGGTCGGTCTGGTGGTACTGCGGCGCGCCCCGATGGTCCCGATGATCATCCTGGGCGTGCTGTTGATATTTGTCGTCTTTGCTCCCCTGATCGCCACCCATGATCCGGTGCAGAATGACATTATGAATAATCTGGCCCCGCCCAGCCTGGCCAATATCCTGGGTACCGACCAGTTGGGGCGGGACGTGTACAGTCGCATCATTTATGGCTCTCGAATCTCCCTGGCCCTGTCCCTGCTGGTCATCGCCATCGGCGGCGGGACTGGCATAATTTTCGGGACCATCTCCGGCTATATGGGAGGGCGGGCCGATGCCCTGGTACAGCGGGGTGTGGAGGCTGTCCTGGCCTTGCCGCTCATCCTGGTAGCATTGTCCTTCGTCTTCACCTTTGGTTTCAGTTTCTGGAACGTAGTCTTGATCCTGTGCCCCTTCGTCGCCGCCCGGTTTGCCAGAATAGTGCGAGGGGAAACCTTGAGCGTTAGAGAGCGAGACTACGTGGCGTTGGCCAGGGTAATTGGCGCTCCTACGCACCGGATTGTGCTGAAACACATCCTGCCCAACGTGTTCAACACGGTAGTCGTGATATCCACCCTGGAAGTGGGGCACATAATCCTGGTGGAATCCTCGCTCAGCTTTTTGGGAGTTGGCATCCCACCGCCCAAACCTGCCTGGGGGCTAATGGTGTCGGAAGGGCGCCAATTCATCACCTCTGCTTACTGGATCACGCTATTTCCGGGATTGGCTATCCTGGCTACCGTATTATCCTTGAACCTCTTTGGCGATTGGTTGCGGGATACCATGGACCCCCGGCGCCGAGAACTATGAATTGGTGCTTCTCCCCAGGCTCCTACGCCCGTCCCAGTAGGCGGCACTGGGGGCGATGGGGTCGCGGGTGATGCAGACGGGAATCGACACGGATGCGGGTATGAAAGGCTCCCCTCTATTGCGGGTGGAGGGGTTAAAGACCTACTTCTTTCAACGGAATGCCGTGCTAAAGGCGGTGGACGGCGTAAGCTTCACCGTGGGGCAGGGAGAGGCAGTGGGCCTGGTCGGGGAATCGGGTAGTGGCAAGACCATGACCTGCCTTTCCCTGATGCAGTTGACTCCCAAACCGGGGTCAAGGATAGTCGAGGGAGAGGTGTGGTTCAGGGACCAGAACCTGTTGGCCTTGCACGAGCATGAGATGCGGGAGTACCGCGGCCATAAGATGGCAATGATCATGCAGGACCCCCAGACCTCGTTAAACCCGGTATATACCGTTGGCAATCAGGTAACCGAGCCGGTGAACCTGCATCTGAAACAACGGGGTCAACGGGCCCTGGAGAGGGTGATTGAGGCATTGAGGGCCGTCCGCATACCCAACCCGGAGCAACGGCTGGGCCAATATCCCCACCAATTCAGCGGCGGAATGCGTCAACGCGTGGTCGCAGCAATGGGGTTAGTAACTAACCCAGAGTTGTTGATCGCCGATGAACCAACGACGTCCCTGGATGTAACTATCCAGGCTCAGTTCCTGAGTCTGATCCGGGAGTTGCAACTAAAATATGGTACTAGCGTCATATGGGTAACCCACGATCTGGGTATCGTGGCCCAGATGTGCGACCGGGTCAACGTAATGTACGCCGGCCGTATCGTAGAAAGTGCCCCGGTACGCCAGATCTACAAACAACCTCAGCATCCTTACACCAGGGCCTTGCTGGATTCGGTGCCCATCATGGGGGTCAAACGGGACCGGCTATACCAGATAGAAGGCCAACCCCCCAGCCTGCGCGCCATCCCCAGCGGTTGCCCCTTTTGGCCGCGATGTCCCGCTGCCATGGATATCTGCCGCCAAGAGTATCCTCCCCGAACTTCTCTGGGAGGGGACAACTTCGTTCACTGTTGGCTGGCCGAGAAGTGACCTACCGTGGCTGAGCCGTTGTTGGAAGTCGAGAATCTGGTCAAACATTTTGCTGGACCTCGCACCCTGTTGCAGAGAAAAGCCCCTCCGATCCGGGCCGTGGATGGGGTCACCTTTTCCATCAATGAAGGTGAGACTTTTGCCCTGGTAGGGGAGTCCGGCTGCGGAAAGACCACGGTGTCCAAGATGATCCTCCTGCTGGAGCGACCCACCAGGGGAGTCATCCGGTTTCGCGGGCGCGACGTTCATACCTTGAAAGGCCGGGAATTACGAGGATACAAACGTTCGGTTCAAGCGGTGTTTCAGGACCCGTACAGCTCCCTCGACCCCAGGATGCAGGTGTTGGACATCATTGGGGAACCGCTACAGGTCCACCTGGGGATGAGCGGGAGGTCCTTGCGAACCCGGGTGGCGGAACTGTTGCAGAGCGTGGGACTAAGTCCGGAGGCTGGAACCAATTTCCCCCATCAGTTCAGTGGTGGCCAACGACAGCGCGTCGCCATCGCCCGCTCCCTGGCCTTGCAGCCCCAGTTGATTGTCCTGGACGAGCCAGTGTCGGGGCTAGACGTATCCATTCGGGCCCAGATACTGAATTTACTAGGCGAGCTGCAGCAAAACCTTGGACTGAGTTACTTGCTGATCTCCCATGATCTGGCGATAGTCGAGCATATGAGCAGCATGGTGGGAGTGATGTACGTAGGAAAGATGGTGGAATTGACCACCAAGGATGAATTGTACCGTGGCTCCCTGCATCCCTATACTTTAGCTTTGATGGCCTCGGTCCCTCAGCCAGACCCAGACATACCCATGGGCACTACCATCTCCGGAGAGGTCGCCAGTCCCATCAATCCCCCATCGGGTTGCCGATTTCACCCCCGCTGCCCCTTGTACGGCGACAGTGATATTTGCCGGGACCAGGAGCCTGACTGGCGAGAAGTAAAAACCGGCCATCTGGTCGCTTGCCACAAGGTTTAATCGGTCGATTACCAGGTAGCGTAAACTCCAATCAAGCGGGCCGGAAAGCCAATGCCGGTCTCTCCGGGTCTACGTCACCAAAATCCACCGCCAGGGTCATGCCCGTCGGTATGTTTTGAGGATTGGCAGCGTCGACACCGGAAATCCTGGCGCTGATTCGCGGCCCTTCTTCCAGAATCACGATGCCGGAGCAATAGGGATTATTGCGCCCGTAGCCCAGCCGGGCCATGCCCTCGGGCACCACCGAGATACAGGTGAAGGTGGCGAGTTGGCCCCGCCCGCTGAATTGTCGCCACTCGACATCCTGGCTATGGCAGGAAGGACACATGGGCCTGGGTTCCGCCGAGAGCTTGCCGCAGTCCCGGCACCGAACGCCCATCAGCTTGCCCTCTTTCAGGTAATCGTAGAAGGAAGCGGCGGTGAACCCCCGCGAATCGTCGGCCATCGTTCTCTCCTAACAGGTTGATGAAAAACCCTTTTCGACCATCCCCCTACCCCCGTCCTGACCACCCCACTTTCAGCACCCAGCTAGCCCCGCCCCAGAAAATTTACC
>DASTLM010000447.1:0-16632 GCA_035714945.1 Dehalococcoidia bacterium
AGCGGTACATCCGACGAGCCCCCTTCGCTTGGTATACCATCAGCATACTGCATCGTGCAGCCTGGATCAAAGGATTTCTCGACGGAGAAATGAACTACGCCCTGCCCTACGGTCAAACCGACTAATTGCTCAGACTCCTAGGGAGGCAGGGAATCAAAATGGCCAAAGTAGCCGATATTGTTACAAAGCTCTGGCAACGAAGTAACCAGCACAAGATACGCTGGGAACCTACAGCCGATGATTATGTATTCTTAGCAGCAATAGGAGACTCATCATCGGTGACAATTGCCCAATACAGAGATCGCAATCGGATTGATGAAGTTCGTTTCCGCATTTTGGATGAAAGGGGACGTGAATTGGAAGATTACGACACTGCTGAAAATGAAAACGAAGCAATCAAAGAGAAACTGATTGAAATATATGCTGAGGCTAGACGCACCGCCCTGGACATAGACAATCACTTGAATGAGTTATTGCAAGAACTCGAAAAGGAATGACTCCATAGCTGTTGAATTCTGGTTCGGCCCGATGTGCCCTAAATCCGGGTCAACCTCAGAACCTCCCGGATGTCCCCCACTTCTTCCAGGCGCCATAGTTTTGCCAGCAAGGCGTCGGTCTGCTCCGGGGTCAAGAGGTCTTTAGCCAGGGAGCGGAATTTCTGCTCCACCTCGGCGTCGGACATCGGGTTCAGGTAATGGCCCTTGTGGAAGGGCACCTCGGCCGAGTAGGTCGACCCCGATTTTGTCACCACATCCAGATAGCACAGCATCGCCTCAGGCACTCGCCGGTCCGCTTCCTCCGAGCGTTCCACCTTCACCCGGCGGGTCAGGTCCAGCAGCCTGGGGTCGAAGATGTAACGGTCGTCGAAGTGGTTCTGGTCCACATAGCCATAGGTCAGGGCCACCGCCGTCGTGTAGGGCATGCTGTGATCAGCAGTTTCCCGGGTGCTGGGATGCCACTTTTCCTCGTCGCCAGCCATGATGTCGATGGCCTTTTGCAGCGTCCGAATCTTAACCTCGGCAATGTCGTCCACGTTGACCTGGGGCATCTGCTCCCGGGCTTCCAGGGCCGCCTGCACCACCGTCTGCGAATACTGGCCCAGGGGGAAACGCTTGATGCTGCACTCGGCGATCTTGAAGGGCTGGCCGTTGCCGCCGAAGGGCTCCAACTCATAATGCCCCCGGCTCACCGCCTGGAAGAAACCATGCTCGCCCTCGAATATCGGCGATGGTCCAGTAAGACCCCGTTGGGCCAGCATGGTGGCAAAGACCGCGTTGCGGCTGGCATTGGCGTAGGCACAGCCCTTCCAGTGGGACAGCGTACCGACCCGGGTCTGGCCCAGCGCGATGTTGGGGGCAATGCCCAGGTTCAGGGCCTCCCGAGTCTGTTCCTGGGACAGGCCCAGCGACCGGGTTGCCCCCAGGATACTGCCAATGCAGCCGTTGGTGACGTGGTCGAAGCCGTAGTATTTGAGCGTGGCGGCATCGCCCAGGCGGCAGAAAGTCTAGTAGGCGACTATTGTAGCGGTGATGGCCCGGCGGCCGCCCAGCCCGGCCAGCTCGGTGGCCGCCAGCACCGCGGCGATGCTGTCGCTGGGGTGACCCGACTCCTTGCTGGTGTATCCGTCATTGTAGTCCAGATAGCGGATCATCACGCCGTTGGCGAAAGTAGCCAGGTCGGGGCTGCTGCTCTGGCCGCTGCCGATGATGGTGCAGGGCAGAGTGCTGCTGACGGTGGCGGCCAGGTCGCGGGCGATTTTGCTGGGTTGGCTGGTGTATCCACCGATGGCGCACCCCAGAGTGTCGATAATCATGCGCTTGGCCAGATGCACCACGTCGGCGGGCAGGTGACTGTAGTGCAGCGAGCAGGAATATTTGGCTAGACGCTCGGCGATGGTAGTCATGTCAGCCCTCCAACAAGTCCCGGGGACCGGTTCGGTTACCAGGTCCAGCGGGTAGAATAATCCAAACCTGCGGCGATGTCTAGCCGGGGTTTGCTGCCCCAGCTTGGGAATGCCCAATTCCCGCTGCGAAAGCGCAAGGAAGTCTTGACCTGACCTTGCTAGAATGCAAAGCAACGGGCAAAAACTCAGCCAGAAGAAGGTTGCAATTTGGTAACAACATGGTAACAAGAAACGAAAGCTCAGTCAGGTTCAACTATCAAGACTACTGCCAGCTTCCGGACGGCCAACGCTACGAGATAATTGATGGGGAGTTACTCATGGTCAAATCGAACGGTTCCCTGCACCAGATGGTCCTGCGAAACCTGGAAACCATGGTCTGGCCCTTTGTCCGGGAGAAACAGCTGGGACAGATACTCTTCGGGCCGCTGGACGTGATCCTGTCCGAGGAGGACGTGGTGCAGCCCGACCTGATCTTCGTGGGCCGGGAACGCCAGGAAATAATCTCCGAGCGAGGGTGTGAAGGCCCGCCCGATCTGGTGATGGAGGTAACCTCCCTGGCGTCTTCGACCCTGGACCGGCAGCAAAAGCGGGAACTTTACGCCAGGTACGGAGTCCAGGAATACTGGCTGATTGACCCGGTGGCCCGGTCCATTGACCAGATGGAGCTGAGGGACGAGAAGCTGACCCTGAAGGGTTCTTACTTCCGGAAGGAAGACCGCATCACCAGCGAGATTATTCCACAGCTGTCGGTGCCGGTTAGCCGCATTTTCGACCCGGCCTAGCCGATTCGTAGCTGATTAGGCGGCTATTCGGCACCCTTCGGACTGTGTTGGATAGTTCCCTTATGATTCATAGCGCTACTTGAACCCGGAGCATTTACCTGGTCTCAAACTGTAAGACCTGTAACTGCGCGGGAGACACCCTGGTACTAACGTCGAGTATCTCGACCCCCACAACCTTCCCCTCGGCATTAAAGTCCAGGATCACCCCGGGCTGGACCTCTTCCGATTCCAGGATTGCTGCCTCATCCAGGCGAAAGTAAAGAGCATCGCTTTCCTTGTCTAATCTAAGCCTCATGTTGATGTCCTTATTCGGCGGTCGAAGAAGAATGTAACTATCCTGACCGGCACATGACGGGGATTCACCACCACACGAAGATAGCGTCCGCCAAATTCTGGGATAGCCTTGATGTAATGCCTATTATAGTCCTCACCCACTTCCGTGCGGTCAGGAGAATTCAAAGCTCTGCTTACCCATTCTACCCTGATGGCCCTCTCCGAAAGCATATCTCTGGCATGCCTGGATAATTCACACTCCACGTTCACTACCTGGTTTTCACTGCCGCCACCGCATCCAGAAAATTCTGCAACAGGTCTTTGCCCACCGGGGTCAGGATGGACTCCGGGTGGAACTGCACCCCTTCCACCGGGTGTTCCTTGTGCCGCAGCCCCATGATCAGCCCGTTATCGGTCCAGGCGGTCACCTCTAGACAATCGGGTACCGTCTCCGGGTAGACCACCAGCGAGTGATAACGGATGGCCTCGAAGGGGTCGGGCAGTCCAGCCAGCACGCCCTGCCCCAGATGGTGTACCATCGAGGTCTTGCCGTGGCGGATCTCCCAGGCCCGGTCTACCCTGGCCCCGTAGACTTCCCCGATGCACTGGTGCCCCAGACAGACTCCCAGGGTCGGGGTCCTGGGTCCGAACCGGCGAATCACCTCCATCGAGATGCCCGCTTCGCGAGGGGTGCACGGCCCGGGCGAAATGACGATGCCCTCCGGGGCCATCGCCTCGATTTCCTCCAGGGTAATCCGGTCGTTGCGCACCGTCACTACCTGGGCGCCCAGCTCGGCAAGGTACTGGTAGAGGTTGTAAGTAAAGCTGTCGTAGTTGTCGATCAATAAAAGCATCAGGCCAGCTCCACAAACTCCAGCCAGTTGCCGTCCGGGTCTTGAGCGTACAGGGCCTGGCGCAGCAACTTGCCGGCGTCGTTATAGAGCGCGGCGGGCCCACTGTTGAAGCGCAGTCCCTCTCGTGACTTCTCGGCGTGGAACTGTTCAATATTCTCGACGAAGAAGGCCAGGTGGCTGGCCCCCAGGTCGTTGCGGTTAATGCCGCCCGGACCGCTGGGCGGAGTCAGGTACTGGATCAACTCCAGTTGATGACCGTCACCCAGGTCCAGGAACGCGCCTTTGATGTGGGCGTGGTCAAAAGCCAGCAACTGGCAGGCGAAATCCCCGGACCGTTCCATGCGTCCGGCCACCCGCAGACCCAAAACCCTGGTGTAGAAATCGATGGTCTGGTCCAGGTCTTTGACCACGAAACCAGTGTGAAAGAACGCCTTTAACATCGGGTACCTCCTGATTGATTTCTTTGCAGAACTCTTACTCCCGGCCCTCGGCCAAATCGATAGCCCGCATCAAGGCGCCGGCCTTGTGCAGCGTTTCCAGGTATTCGTCCTCCGGATTGCTGTCGGCCACCACTCCGCCTCCGGCCTGGACATAGATCAAGCCGTCCTTATATATGCCGGTGCGGAGCACCAGGGCAGTGTCCATGTTCCCGGAGAAGCTGAAGTAGCCCACCGCGCCGCCATAGGGCCCCCGCTTCTCGCCTTCGATCTCCGCGATGATCTCCATCGCCCGGATTTTGGGCGCGCCGGAAACGGTCCCCGCCGGGAAGCACGACCGCAGGGCGTCATAGGTGGTCAGTCCGGGCTTGAGCTGGCCCTCGACGTGGGAGACCAGGTGCATCACGTGGGAGAACCGCTCCACGTCCATTAGCTGGGTCACCCGCACCGTGCCGGGCACACAGACTCGACCGATGTCGTTGCGGCCCAGGTCCACCAGCATGATGTGCTCGGCCCGCTGCTTTTCGCTGTTTTTCAGTTCGGCCTCCAGCGCAGCGTCCTCTTCCGGCGTCTTGCCCCGGGGGCGGGTGCCGGCGATGGGATGAGTGGCGGCAATACCGTCCTCCACCTTGACTACCGTCTCAATAGCCGCGCCGATAATATCGAAGTCGTCCAGGTGCAGGTAGTACATGTAAGGGGACGGGTTGATGCTGCGCAGGGCCCGGTACACCTGGAAGGGATGAGCGTCGGTCTTCCGAGAAAACCGCTGGGAGTTCACCACCTGGATCACGTCGCCATCGTAGATGTATTCGACACACTTCTCCACCGCTTCCCGGTACAGCGCCCTGGTGAAGTTGGAGCCGATTTTCGCCGGCCCATCGGGCATCGGCGGCAGTCCCAGCAGGTCCGGCGGCAGTTCCAGAGGGTGGGACAAACGGCTCACCAGGTCTTCGATTTTCTGGACGGCGGCGGCGTACTCTTCCTCCAGATTGCCGTCCAACTGGACGTGGCTGACCACCTTGATGTTGTGCTGCACATGGTCGAACACCAGCAAGGTGTCGGAGAACATGAACACCGACTCGGGCAGTCCCTGCGGGTCGGCGGGCATGGGCGGGACCCTTGGCTCGAAGTAACGAATGGCGTCGTAGGCCAGGTAGCCCACGCCGCCGCCGTGAAATCGGGGCAGTCCGGGGACCGGGACTAGCTGGTGCCGGTCCATCTCGGCCTGGACCAGGGTCAGTGGGTCCACCTCACCTCCGGCCTGACCCCGGCCGGTCTGGATTACCCGGTAGGGCTCAGTCCCGATAAAGCTGTAACGCCCCAACCGCTCCCCACCGGCGACACTCTCCAGCAAAAAGGAGTAGGGGTTGCGGGCCACCTTCAGGTAAGCGGATACCGGCGTCTCCAGGTCAGCGTTAATCGAGCGGTACACCGGGACCAGGTTGCCCTGACCCACCATTGCCTTGACCTGGTCCAAGGTGGGGTAATACATAATATTGACTCACTGGCCGATGCTACTCGCAATCTTCCCAAAAACAAAAGCCCGTCCACCAGGGACGGGCTTTCGCCGTGATGCCACCCTAATTATCGACCGGTCCCAAATGCGTAGACGGAACTCGGCCAACTTCTCAACCGGCGGAGAGGCCCTTAGTCTAATTTGCCTCGGTGCCGTGGGCCTGTAACGTAGCCCGGACGTCTCAGCCTACTGGGATGACGGTGCGACAGCGCCATCGGTTCAACCGGCGGCTCGGGGGCCCATTGGTACATCCGCAACTGGCGCCGGCTCTCACCTTACCCGGCTCGCTGGGCCTCGCGGGAAGACTACTAATCCCCGTCACAGCCTTTATGCGATTTAATTGTACGGATTTGAGTATAGGTGGTGAATTTGGGGAGTGTCAAGGCCGGAACCGGTTCCCTTTGAAACGCCGGAACTGAAACGCCTAGACCAGCCTCCCTCCCGGCAGGTTCACCCAGGCGCTCATCTCGTGAGGCAGTGTCGTGGCCTCGGCGGGGCACACCCGGGCCGGGGTGAGTTGGTCCACCGACGTAACGCCCAGCAAGCCCATGGAAACCCGCATCTCTTCCTCCAGGATCTCCAACACCCGAACGACCCCGTCCTTGCCATCGGCGGCCAGGCCCCAGCCCTGCAATTTGCCGATGGATACGGCCCTGGCTCCCAGGGCCAGCGCCTTGAGTACGTCGGTGCCGCGCAGCACTCCTCCATCCACAATAATATCGGCCTTGTCGCCAACCACCCCGGTTATTTCCGGCAGGATATCCATGGTTCCCAGTCCATGGTCCAACTGGCGCCCGCCGTGGTTCGACACCCAGATGACATCGACCCCATGCTCCACCGCCAGCGCCGCGTCTTCGGCGGTGGCAATTCCCTTGAGCATGAAAGGGAGACCGCAGTAGTCCTTCATGCGGTCGATGCTGTCCCAGGTAACCGACGCTTGCCATTCCCGGTTTTGAGGATTGCGGGTGTTGTCCACCGACCAGCGGCTGATCATGGGCCGCTCCCGCCGGCTGTAAATAGCCGAATCGACGGTGATGCAAAGCCCCTGGTAGCCAGCCTTTTTGGCCCGGTCAATCATGCCCCTGGTCCACTCCCAATCGCCGCGAATATATAGCTGGTATATTTTGGGCCGTTCGGTGGCGGCGGCGGTCTCTTCCAGGGTTGGCAGGGTGGCCGAGCTGACCACGTGCAAGGTCCCGAACTCGTCGGCGGCCCGGGCGACGGCCACCCCGGCTTCGGGATCGAAGTTTTGCAACCCGCCGATGGGGGCCAGCAAAACCGGAATCCGCAGTTTATGGCCGAGGAAGGTGGTCGATCGATCGATGCAGGACACATCCACCAGCACCCGAGGTCGAAAAGCAATCCGGTCGAAAGCCAGCCGGTTGCGCCTCATGGTGGTCTCCGACTCGGTGGCGCCCACCAGATAGTCCCAGGGGCCTTGCGCCAGACGGCGCCGCGCCGCCCGCACGATTTCTTCGTTGGTTAGAAATTCAGAACTCAAACTGCATCTCCCTGCTTTCCCTGCTGCATTGCCGAATTGCCAATGGGTCGGTCCATCAATCTGGCCAGGTTTGCCTTCACCGACGGCCACTCGTCATCAATGAAACTGAATACCACCGAATCCCGGCGAGTGCCATCCCGCCGGATTCGGTGTTTGCGCAGGATGCCTTCCTGGGTACCGCCGATTCGCTCCACAGCACGCCGGGAGCGGGTGTTTTCCAGGTCCACATTCAAGCCAACCCGAAGGGCCCCCAACTCCTCAAAGGCATGCCGCAGCAGCAGGTACTTGCACTCGGTGTTGACGCCGGTCCGCTGATACTCTACCCCGTACCAACTGGCCAGGTCCAGCGTGCGGTTCGGGCGGCTGATGGCGGCATACCCGGTGGAACCGGCAAACTTACCGTCAGCCAGGCAGATCACCGCGAAGGGCAATCTCTGCCCGGCGGCCTGGCCGCCGAGGCGCCCCGCAATCCACTCCCGGGCCTGCTCCAGGTTGGTGGGCGCTGACACCGCAAAGAACTGCCAGATAGACTCCGCTGCCCCGGCGGCTAACACGCCGGCAGCATGGTCCAGCGTCAACGGCTCGAGGCGAACGATTTTGCCCTGCAGGGTGACCGGTTGGGGGTTGAAGATGGTCTGTGGCGCCATCCGACACCTCTCCGAAAAGATTCTTGCTATTACTACCCTTTCATCCCAGTACTCAAATTATTTATTTGCATATAATTGCGTCGATTAGTCATTTAATCGGCGGTGGCTAGGGCATCAGCAAAATCTTGCCGGTGGTCTGGCGGCCCTCCAGTTGGCGGTGCGCCTCGGCGGCTTCGGACAGGGGCAGCTTCAAACCGACATGAAGCTTCAGTTCCCCCCAGCGGACCCAACCCAAAACCTCGTTGGCCCGATGCAACAACTCCTCCCGGGTGGCGGTGTAATCGCCCAGGCTGGGGCGGGTCAGAAACAAAGAACCATTGCGCAGCGTGCCGGTGTCGATCGGGCCCACTGCGCCGCTGGCCTGACCATAGAAGGCCAGGTAGCCCCGGCGTCCCAGGGACTTGATACTCTGGTCGAAGGTGGTTTTTCCCACCGCGTCGAAGACGATGCGCACGCCCTGGCCGCCGGTGGCTTTCTTTATCTCCTCGGCGAAGTCTTGCTGGGTGTAGTTGATAGTGGCATCAGCGCCGGCTTCCCTGGCTAGCTGGGCCTTGGCATCGGTGGACACCGTGGTGAAAACGTAGGCGCCACACTTCTTCAGCATCTGGATCAGCAGCAGGCCAACTCCGCCAGCGCCCGCATGTACCAGGGCCCGGTCGCCCGGATTAAGCTGGGTGATGCCGAAGGTCAGGAAATGGGCGGTCATAGCCTGCAGCATGGTGGCCGCTCCAGTGGCAAACTCCATTCCCTCGGGCAGTGGCACCAGCAGCCACGAGGGCACCACCGCCTCTTCCGCATAGGAGCCGGTGTACATCGCGTAGGCCACCCGGTCGCCCACCGACACTTCGGTGACACCCTCCCCTACCGCCTTGACCACTCCGGCGGCCTCCCGACCGGGTGTCCAGGGCAAACTGGGCGGCGGGTTGGTGCCTTTGCGGCTGGAAACGTCGGTGTAGTTCACCCCAATGACCTTGATGTCCACCAATGCCTGCCCGGGACCGGGCCGCAGCTCCGGTACATCCTCGTAACGCAACACTTCCGGACTGCCTACTTCATACGCTCTGACGGCTTTCATAAGCACCTTCCTTCTTACCCTACTGGGCATACCCTACTGGGCGTACCCAACTAGATGCTGATCACCCTGAATTGCCGAATCCTAGCCTCCCAGCACCGACGCCATTCCGGTAACGTTTTCGATGTTTTCCAGGTTGCGGAAGCTGTCGATGGCCTCTTCAATGTGGTCGGCAGGGAGGATATAACGGCTGCAATACAGGAACTTGGCGTCCAACTCCTCGGTGTCCAGGGGCAACTCCGGCTGCCCCCGGGCGAACTCCACTCGATGCCGTAGCCGGCGCCCATCCGACAACGTGATGGCAATAGCGCTGGGGTTGGGAATCAGCCGGGTAGGTGTTTCGCCTGCCGCCACCGAAAATCGGTCCATCATCCGCCGGACCTGGGCGTCCTGAATCGCCGCGTTGGTGAAGTGATCAATCAATGGAGGCCCGTACAACAGCGTAGCAGCCAGAATATAGCTGAGGCAGAATCGGGCCTCCCATCCGTTCTGGGGGGTGGCAAAGGGCAAACGCGCCAGGGCCTGCGGTGTGACGCCAACCTGGACCGACGCCACCTGGCCCGGCTCTATCTGGTATTGCTGCATTAGCTGGAGCAGCGCATCAATGGCGGTGTGGCTGGCCGACTCACAGGGATACAGCTTCAAGGTAACTCCGGGATGGATTATGTCATAGGGCCCGGCCAACCGGTTAAAGAAAGACTCTTGATCGACTTCTTCTCGTTTCCAGTACCGGTCCAGCAGGCCGCCGGCCGCTTCAAAGGCATCGCCATTGCCGGTGAAACCCTGCTGAGCCAGCCAGGCAGCCATGACTCCGTTCATCGCCGCCCGACCACATTGCAAGGCCCTGGCCCCGGAGGTCAGGTTGGCCCGGATTCCCGCCGCCGCTCCGCAGGCGATCCCCAGGGCGTTTTCGATCTGGCGCTGGTCCAGCTTCAACAATAAGGCAGCAGCAATGGTTGCGCCAATGACGCCACCAACCCCCTCCCGGTGCCAGATTGGACCTGGTCCGGGATCAAGGTCGACGGCATTTTGCCGCTCAATACCCGCCAGTTTGGAGGTTACCTCACAACCCAGGGCGTAGGCCGTCAGCACTGCCTTGCCGGCTATTCCGTTCATCTCCGCCAGGGCCATCACCACCGGAAATACGGTGCAAGAGGGGTGGACTCCCCGAGGGATAATCTCGTCGTCAAAGTCCAGCAGATGCACCATTGTCCCATTGGTCAATGCGGCGTAGACGGGCGAAGTCCGCAGTCCCATGCCGATGATGGTGCACTTTCCATTGCCCTGCATTTCCTGGACGAAATGCGTCAATGTGCGACCCTCGGGCTGGGCCGCAGCCGCCAGAGCCACCGCAGCGGCGTTTACCATCATCTCCTTGGAACGCTCGACTACCCCCGGGGGCAGCCCGTCGAACGAGTTGTGGTCCAGCACGAAACGGGCCAGACGTCGGCTAAAGCCCATAAACCTTGACTCCAGATCGAGTCTAGTAACGGAACCTGTATCTGTGGAAAGAATACTAGGGGCGGCTCGATTTAGCAACGATTAGAGGGGTAAAATGGGCCGGTCGGCAGTCGGACAGCCGGCTCAGTCAGCGGCGAAGGCGGAACGGAGCTGAGTCCGGACCATGCCAGTTTCCAATTGGGGAGAGTAAAGCAACCGGATGATTTCCCGGTCCAGGGTAGAGTATTCTACGGTGGTTGTCCATCCCTGATAGAAGACGCTGTCCTCATACTGCCAGGAGTCCATGAACAGCCCCATGGTTTGGGTCAGTTCCTCTCGTATCAGATGGGAGCGCTCCGCCTGATTTATGCCCTGAGTGGAGATCAATATTCTGCCCCGTTTGATCACCCCCTGGCCGTCCCACCAGACCCGGAAGAACCCCAGATTCACCGGTACATATTGGGGTTCGACCGAGGTGAAGCTGGACTCGGGCAGAAAATGAATGTCTACATTCGGGACCTCATCGCTTATCGCCAGGGTCAGGCCTGGTATCAGGGCATTAAGCTCCCGGGTGACCTGGAGCAGCGAAGCCAGATCGATCTCCGTTGGCTGGCCGTGGACCTGGATCCTCAAGTCTTCCTGCCACCGGTGCAGCACTGGTGGCGATGAGCCGTACTCTGAGCCGAAGCCGATTTCAGATAGATAGTCCACGGCTAGATCGTCCACGGCTTCAACTCCCGGCTCCCCCGTATTCGTCAGGGATCGAGTTTCTGGTGTGGAGACCGGTATCGGAGAGAGTGCCGTAGCCGGCACCAGGCCCGCCGGCATTGTTTCAAATCTGTCAGCAACCTCATCCATAACCACGGGCATAACCACGGGCATAACCACGGGCATAACCACGGGGTCGTGGGTCGTCGCTTGGATTGGAGCACGACCCAATGCGGTTCCTGGGCTAGCGGTCAGGCCAACATTGAACCTGGATTCGAACACCGATTCGTTCGCCACCGGAATCGGGGCCGATCCCGACTCGCGGCCGGCAAGGGCCGTTGATCCAGCGGCGTAGACGCCAGCCACCAATGACATTAAAGCAAATAGCAGGGACTGAACTTGATATGAAAGCATGAGATGCAGGCCTGGATTGCTTTGGAGTTGCCGGTTCTTCGCGGCTATACCGCGACTTGTGCCGCCTCGGATGCCGCCCGCAGGTCGTTGAGCTGCTCTCGAACGACGCGCACCTGACGCTCGCTTTTGCAAATCAAGACGGCGATTTCGCGCACCGAATTACCTGCATCGAGAAACTTGATCATTTCTGCGTTTCTGGACCACCACCGCTGTTCACTGCGGTCTTTGGCCACAATCAGGGAGTTTATGTCTCGGACGGCCCAGCGGCTGCGCCGGTGCCGGCGCTTGGGCAGTTCAGGCAAGTCCAGAGGGTTCTGGTCCGGGCCGGCGGCTGGTGAGACCTGAGCCAACTCAGGAAGGTGGATCCTGGGGTAGTAATAGTTACCGCACTGCCAGCACCGGAACTCGTCCCCGTCTTGCATCAGGTCCCCATTGCATTTCTGGCAGCTTTTGAGCAGAACTTGCATCCGTATCACCTATGCCTCAACGATTAGTCCAGGAGCCATGGGAGTTATCCCCCCACCGCTTCCAGCGGTCCGCACCGCCCCATTTCCTGGTGAGATCTGGATCAACTACAAATCTGACATCAATGACCTGTGCCCTGAAGGGTGCTAACACCCGAGGCGCGCAACCACAAACACCCCTAACGCAACTCATCAGCTACGAAGTTGACCCGGGCCGGTGTAATGAGAGACGTCTGGGGGGAAGAAATCGGGTGGGGCAGTGGGAGAAGAGGTAACCGGAGTCGCCGGGTTAACCAGACGTTTCCGCGCTGTTAACCCCCGGACTCTCGAATCGGGACCGTCCGGAGGGATAATCTTATTGAGCAACGAGCTAGAGCAATGGGGAGTGGATCAGAATCGGGCGATATCCTCCTGCCGATTCGGATGACGTATCTCCTGAGGAGTTGGCCAGTCAGTGTTAAATATAGACGCAACAACTATCTCCGGAATCAGCACCGGGCAGCAGGAAATAGACCTGCAGATTGGGGACGGGATTCCTAAAGGGTCACTGACTTTGATTGAGGGGAAACACGCCGCCGGCAAGAGCGTTTTGTGTGAGCACTTGACCTACAATGCCCTGCACGCCCGATCCTCCGTGGCTTTCTACACCAGCGAGACCCACGCTCCCGGTCTGATCAGCCGAATGGCCTCCCTTCGGCTGGACGTCCTGGACCACTATTTGCTGGGCAAGCTCCGGATTTTTCCGATGGAACTTACCGAGTACTACCCCAGGGCCGACGATTTGCTGGATACTGTGCTGGAGCACATCATTGCCCTGCCTCCTGAGTTCGATTTCGTCGTAGTCGATACTTTGACGTCCTTCTTGCCCCGCTGTACCCGGAGCAATTTGCTGAATTTTCTCATCGAATGCCGCCAGGTGTGCACTCAAGGCAAGACCATCGTACTGACTCTGGATTCCCGAGCTTCCCTCAGCAAAATCACCGCCGACCTGTCCGAATGGTGCGACATCCACCTCAGCCTGCAAATGGAGGCGGTGATGGTCCAGCGGGTGGTGAAGGCTTTGCAAGTGGTCAAGTCGGGCCACAGTGCGGGAAAAAGCGATTCCAAAGTCCACTTTGAAGTCCATGACGGGCTGGGCATTCACATCGTGCGGCCCCGATAGATCTTTTGAGAGCTTTGGCATTGCTTCCAAAACCCGCTGGTTTACTTTCAAACCTGATTGTGCATTATAATTGCCCCAGATGAGGTCGTCAGGGCGCTAAAGTGACTTGACGCGAAATTTCGCCCTTGGGCATCAGGAGATAGGTAAACATGACCTATGAATTCATCAAGACCGACCAGGTTGATCGGGTTGCCATCATTACTTTAAACCGGCCAGAAGTGCTAAACGCGCTGAACCTGGGTCTGGCCCGCGAGGTGGATCAGGCCATCACCGACATGGAAGCCGACGACGGTGTGGGCGCCATCATCATTACCGGTGCTGGGGAGCGGGCCTTCTCCGCCGGAGCGGATATTCACGAGAACCGGGAGCGCAGCCCCCAGGAACGGGAGGAAGCCCAGCAAGAGCGAGCCCAGCACACCTGGCACATGACCACGGCCATCAAGCCGGTGATCGGAGCGGTCAACGGCCTCTGCTACGGCGGCGGGACAGTGATGGCTACATCAATGGACTTTTTGATCGGTTGCCAGCGCACCAGCTTTCGGTTCCTGGCGGTCAACTACGGACAGATGAACGCCACCTGGAGTCTGCCCCGGCTGGTCGGCATCAACCGGGCCAAGGAGCTGCTCTACAGCGGCCGCGAGGTGTTCGCCGATGAGGCTTATCACATCGGGCTGATCAACCACCTGGTGCCCAACGAACAGTTGATGGACAAGGCTATTGAGGTGGCGGCGGGCATCGCCAAGAACCGGGCCCAGGGCGTGGCCAACATCAAACAGATGCTTCTGGAGCACTCCGGACAGCCCCTGGAAGACCAGTTCCGAAACGAGATCAACTCTCGCGGCGACCGCTTCAAAGGCCTGGCGGTGGAGGATGGATTCAAGGACTTTCTAGAACGAAAAGGCCGCAAGCCCCGGGCCTCCTGACCGGGTCAATGACCGGCCAGCACACCAGGGAATCCCCCGGATTGACTTTCGGGGGATTCTGTATCGTCCTGGAACCAAAATTATCCTCGAATGAACGCTAACCAGCAGGGCAATGATTAGCTGGGACTTCTCCAGAACGAGTCGCATCCCATGGTGACTCTTACCAGGAAATCGGCATTCAAGATTGCCGCGTCCCTGGCGGTATTGGGTGTTCTACTGCTGCTGCCAACTCCGGAAGGCCTGACACCAGCGGGTCAGAAAGCGCTGGCGGTCATGGCCCTGGCTGTGTTCTGGTGGGCCACCGAGGCTCTGCCCAATGCCGTTGCTGGGATTGGCGGGATGGTTTTGTTGGTCCTCACCGGAGCCGTTGCCGATGTCGGTGGCGCGCTCTATGGTTTCTCCCAGCCGGTGGCCTACTTCCTGATCGGCATCCTGACCCTTGGGCTGGCCGTATACCGCTCTGGACTGGCCGTACGGATGGCAACCCTCCTGATTCGGATTGCCGTGGGCAGCCCCCGCATGCTGTACGGACAAATGCTATTCTCCTTCGCCGCGCTGACCTTCGTGCTGCCCTCGGCCAGCACCCGGGGGGCCATCATGGTCCACGTCTACGAACAGGTCCTGGGACACTGGAGCATACTGGCCGACCACCCGCTGCACAAAGCGATAATGATGGCGATGGGCACCCTCAACCGCCTGGGTTCGACGGCTCTGCTGGCCGGTGGCATCACTCCGGTGGTCGCCTCCGGACTGCTGGGGGGCTTTTCCTGGACGCAATGGTTCGTGCTGATGAGCGTGCCTTTTTACGCCAACCTGGCCGTCGGCGGGGCAGTGCTGTACAATTTTTACCGGTCGGGATTCCGGCTGGATCAGACAATGCCCGTTGGACGACCAGATTCAGGGCCGGTAACCGCCGCGGAAGTCCGGGCCGGGGCTATCGCCGGGTTGACCGCCTTGCTGTGGTTCACCGACTTCGCCCACGGGCTGCATCCCGCGGTGCCCGCCTTGATCGCGATGGGCTTGATCCTCACTCCGGGCATTGGACTACTGGGCTGGCAGGATTTCGAGCGCGATATTGGCTGGAGCAACTTCTTTGTCATCGCCACCTCTCTGTCCCTGGCCCAGGCTGTGGTTACCAGCGGAGCCGCCGTCTGGTTCTCAAATGCCCTGGTGGGCAGTGTGACCGGACTGCAAGGCCAGTCCTGGCTGGTGCTATTAGCCTTCTGCGGGTGCTTTGCGGTGATCCGCATGCTGGTGCCCAACATCGCCGGATACCTGGCGCTGGTGATACCGATAGCCATGGCCGCCGGCAATTCCCTGGGGCTGAACCCCCTGGTCTGCGGCATGGCGGCGGTGGTGGTCGGCGATTCGGTGGTGTATTACCCCGCCGCAGGGACCTCTGGACTGTTCATCTTTCAACGGGCCAGCATCAGTGCGCCGGAAATATTTCGGTTTGGTCTGGTAATGACCCTGGTTGCAATCCTGGTACTGTTTATTATGGTTCTGCCTTATTGGGAGTTGGTGGGACAGCCGTTGGTGAGGTAGTTGATCGTAGACCACACATCAGTGGTAGCTTAGAGGAGCTATGAACCAGCAGAATTACCCACCCATCCCTCCCCTGGGCCTCCGGTCGGAACAGCCCGATACCACCGCCCCCGATGGTTCGGAAATCCGGTGCTTGATTGACCACCGCCACTGGGCCCGGGGTGCCAGCATGGTCGAGGTGACCCTGCCGCCGGGCCAGGTTTCGCGTCCGGTATGGCATCGTACGGTAGAAGAAGTCTGGTATATCCTGGAGGGATGGGGCCAGGTATGGCGTTGCCCTCCCAACACCGAAGCTCCCACGGTCGACTCCCTCACCGTAAAACCCGGCGATGCGTTGATCATCCCCACCGGATGGCGGTTCCAATTTGGGTCTTCCCAATCCGGACCGCTACGGTTTCTGTGCGTCACCATCCCGCCCTGGCCCGGGCCCGACGAGGCACAACCAGCGGACTTTGGCGGATTGGGGACCGCTACGGTCTGAGTTGATTGATTCGTGTCCGGCACGATGCCATCAAGACAGGCTTGTCTCATCAGATAGCATTTTCCCCATTCTGGACCGGCGGGAGGTCAGGGTAATGGTCGAAAGTATCCGGCAGCGCCAGCCTGATGGGCATCAGGCGGAGGCTGAATCAAACCGTTTAGGAGGCGGCAATGGCGGCAGCACAAAAAGGTGACCGGGTTAAAGTCCATTACACCGGCAAACTGGACGACGGCACGGTGTTTGATTCTTCGGAAGGCGGCACGCCGTTGGAGTTTACCCTGGGCCAGGGACAGGTAATCCCCGGATTTGACCGGGGCGTGGTCGGTATGAAACCCGGCGAGTCGAGGACCCTCAAAATCCCGGTAGACCAGGCCTACGGCCCGCAACACGCCGACCGCATGTTCGAGATTGACCGCTCCGATCTCCCGCCCAACTTGCCGCTTCAGGTGGGCATGCGCTTGCAGGGCAACCAACCGGGCGGGCGCGCGGTGGAGGTTACCGTCGTGGAAT